>JAZPZG010000037.1:0-7105 GCA_045544575.1 Clostridia bacterium | reverse complement strand
TAACGATAAAGCCTTTGCGTTCAAAGGCGAATGCTGTAATTAATCTTATGGGAGCTGTCGGAGGAATTATCGTGTTGATACTCGGAATGATTTTCGGCACGGGTAAAAGTGAAAATGCACTCATGAGTTATACAGCCTTTTTTGCGGTTATAGCAGGAGTAATGATGCTCTCACTCTTGCTTTTTAAATTAACCGTAAAAGAGCCTCGGTTTGTTGCGGAAATGGAAGAGGAGTCAAAACGCCTGGGAATTGATAATTCGGGCACAGAAGAGGAAGAAAATCAAGGCTCTCGCAGACTTTCGGGCTCGGAGCTTCGCTCTCTTGTTCTTATACTGATATCAGTTGTGTTCTGGTTTATGGGATATAACGCTGTTGTAAGTAAATATTCCGTGTATGCTTCTACCGTTTTAAATCTTGATTACAACATGACACTCACCATTGCAAGTGCGGCGGCAATAGTTTCCTACATACCCATCGGTTTTATTGCATCAAAATTCGGACGTAAGAAAACCATTATCGCAGGTATAATTATACTGGGCACAGCTTTTCTTATTGCTTCGTTTGTAAGAAGCGGTTCTCCTATGCTTTTGATGAACGTGTTGTTTGTTTTGGCAGGTATAGGCTGGGCTACTATTAACGTAAATTCTTATCCCATGGTTGTTGAGCTTTCACGAGGCGGAGACGTCGGAAAGTACACGGGCTTTTACTATACGGCAAGTATGGCTGCTCAGACCGTGACGCCTATCATAAGCGGATTTTTCATGGATATCAAGATGACGTCACTGTTTGTGTACGCAACTATATTTGTTTTCCTTGCTCTTTTCACCATGTCTTTTGTGAAGCACGGCGATTCAAAACCGTCCTCTGCGAAAAAATAAATATCGGGAGACTGTATAAATGGAACTCTTTTTTGAAGTGCTGATAATTATTTTTGCTATAATTTTTATTATATACTTATTTCTTCTTGCGCCCGGTGGAAGAAAGCGAAAGACCTCTTTGTTTTTTAAAGAACATAGTATGTTTGCTCACAGAGGGTTACACGGAAACGGCGTGCCCGAAAATTCCTTAAAAGCTTTCAGTCTTGCGTGTGAGGCAGGCTACGGTATTGAGCTTGACGTACATATTACAGCAGACGATAAGCTCGTTGTATTTCACGATGACACGTTGGACAGGATGTGCGGAGTCTCGGGGAACGTGGAGGAAAAAACACTTGCGGAGCTGAGTTCAATGCGGCTTGCAGGCACAGACGAGCATGTTCCGTCGTTTATTGAGGTTCTTGAAACGGTAGGGGGAAGAGTTCCCTTGATAGTGGAAATCAAAGGTCAGAGCATCAGCAATACAAGAGTGTGTGAGCTGACTGCGGAGGCACTTGAAAATTATGGCGGAAAATGGTGCATAGAATCTTTTAATCCCTTTTATATTTCGTGGTGGAGAAAAAATAAAAAAGAGGCGGTGCGCGGAATATTATCTTGCAAAATGCCTGCTGATGAATTTCTGAAAAGCAGAGCTAAAAATTTTATTCTTGAAAATATGCTTTTAAACGTAATTGCCCGACCTGATTTTATTGCATACTCGATAGGGAGCCGAAAACAGCCGTCTTTCAGAATTGCTAGGGCGATGGGTGGTTTCCCCGTTGCTTGGACGGCAAGAGGTACGAAAGACATTGAGCTTGCCAAGAAAGATTTTAAAGCAATAATTTTTGAAGAAAAGTAACTCATTTGCAACAAAAAAATAGTGACAAAAGGCAAACTCTTTGTTACACTGAAAGTGTACCAAACTAAATTGAAGTTGCAGGGAGGCTGTGCATGACCTTTAGTATTAATCATCCTATATTATTCATTTTTGTAGGAATTATCGTTGCGTTCGTTTTGGCACAATCCGTGTTTTTTCTTGCTAAGGCATGGAAACGCGGAATAGAAATAGGCATGGAAAGGAAAAAGCTTCGCAGAATAGCGGTTACCGCCGCTGTTTTTACCATTGCGCCTGCAATTGCGATTGTCATCAGTGTTATCACGCTTGCAAAAGACCTCGGGGTGGCGCTCCCCTGGCTTCGCCTGAGTGTTGTCGGTTCTCTGTCTTATGAGACGATAGCCGCTGCAAATGCAGAAAATGCCATGGGTATTACCTTCGGGCAGGCCGTAAATCTCACTGCTTCACAGTACGTGACCATTGTTCTTGTTATGACTTTAAGCATTATGGTAGGTATCTGGTTAGTTCCTGCTGTATGTAAGAAAATGCAAAACGGCATGATAAATCTTGAGAAAAGAGATAAAAAATGGGCAGATATTTTTTCTGCATCAATGTTTATAGGAATGATTGCCGCGTTTGTGGGATACGTTTTCTGTGACGTATCAACTGTTTTCAGCGGTTCTTTTGAAGGCCTCATACCTGTATGCGTAATGGCAGTCTCTGCCGTGGTAATGTGCCTTTCGGGCGTTCTTGTTAAGATATTTAAGGCAAGATGGATATCGGATTATGCACTTCCCGTAAGCTTGATAGCGGGAATGGCTGCTGCTATACCGATTACCTCGTGGCTGTCTTAAGGGGGTGCTTTGAAGTGAAGAAACAGACAAGTTATATTGAAAGTGTATACCGCTGGGGACTAATCTGGAACGTTATCGTAATGGTTTTGTTGTTGGCTTTTCCCGCTGCTGTCGGAATCATTTTTAAGGCAATGCCCGACTTTAGGGGCTTGGGCTTAGGACTTCTTGCTACGGCACCAATGTATTGGGCTGTGGGTGTCATCGAGACGTTCACGTATATCCCTATGCTCGGTGCAGGTGGTTCGTATCTGTCTTTTGTTACCGGAAATATTTCGAATCTTAAGCTTCCTTGTGCAATAAACGCACTTGAACAGGCGGGTGTTAAAGCAAATTCAGACGAGGGAGAGGTTGTTTCAACTATTGCAATTGCAACGTCAAGTATCGTCACAACATTGATAATTATTTTAGGTGTGCTTCTTATAGCCCCTTTGTCTCCCATACTCGAATCTCCCGTATTGGCTCCGGCTTTTGCACAGATAATTCCGGCTCTTTTCGGCGGCCTCGGTGTGGTTTTTGTGTCTAAAAATTGGAAAATTGCAATTGCTCCTGTGTCGCTGATGCTTATACTTTTTATTACGGTTCCCGCGCTTAATACCGATACTGTGGGAATAATGGTTCCCGTGAGCGTTTTATTCACGTTAGCGGTAAGCCGAGTTATGTATAAGAAGGGCTTGCTTTGATAAAATCTTGTATTTTATGAGAGGTATTTATTGTGAAGATTTTGTTTGCTGTTCTGACATTACTGATAATTACAGCGGCTGTAATATTGATTCGGGCTTTGGCTTTCAAACCTAAATGCTCAGAGCTGAAAGAATGTGAGGATGTTCCTTTTGACAAAGATGCCGCGATTTTGGCGTTGCAAAAGCTTATTCGTTGCAAAACCGTGTCATATTATGATGCTTCAAAAGAGGATAATGCTGAGTTTGATAAGCTTGTTAATATGCTTCCCGAGCTTTATCCTGACGTTTTTGAAGTCTGCACGTTTGAAAAACTTCCCGACAGAGCTCTTTTGTTTTGTTGGAAAGGAAAAAAACACGACAGTCCTTCTGTGATGATGGCCCATTACGACGTTGTACCCGTTGAATCTGAAAATTGGGAGAAGCCTCCGTTTGATGCAATAATTGAAAACAGTGTTATGTGGGGCAGAGGTACGCTTGACACCAAGGTAACTTTTAACGGAGTGTTGTTTGCGGCAGATACTTTAATTAAAAAAGAGTTTGTTCCCGAACAGGATATATATTTTGCTTTTTCAGGAGGCGAAGAAGTAAACGGCAACGGTGCTGTCCGCATTGTTGAGTGGTTTGAAAATATGGGTATAAAGCCTGCTCTCGTAGTTGATGAAGGCGGAGCTGTTGTAGAAAATGTTTTTCCGGGAGTAAAGCAGCCGTGCGGTCTTATAGGAATTGCCGAGAAGGGCATGATGAACGTTACTTTTTCCGTGGAATCTGCCGGAGGTCATGCGTCAGCCCCTGCTCCGCATACACCGATAGGTGTTTTATCGAGAGTATGCTGCGAAATTGAGAATAATCCGTTCCCTATGCATATAACGAAGCCTGCATCCGAGATGTTTGACACTTTGGGGCGATATTCAACTTTTGTATATAAAATTATTTTTGCCAATATGTGGCTGTTTAAAGGCATACTTAACCTGATATGTAAAAAGAGCGGCGGTGAAATTAATGCCCTGCTTCGTACAACGGTTGCCTTTACACAGGCAGAGGGGAGTCTTGCACCTAACGTTATTCCGCCTAAAGCGTCAATGGTTGCCAATATACGCCTTAATCCTGAGGACAGCGTTGACGGTGCGGTTTTGCGTCTCAAAAAAATAATTGATAATGAGAATGTAAAAATAAGCGTTGAAAAGGCTATGGAGCCGAGCCCTGTGTCGCAGACAGAGTGCGATGCGTGGAACAAGGTGGCTTCCGCTGTTTCCGCAACCTGGAAGGGTTGTATTGTTTCTCCGTACCTTATGGTTCAATGTTCTGACAGCAGACATTACAGAAACATTTCCGACTGTGTGTATCGCTTTTCGGCAATGGCTCTTACCTCGGAGGAAAGAAGCACGATTCACGGTAACAACGAGCGAATAAAGCTGGAAGCTGTCGGAAAAGCTGTAGAATTTTACATAAAACTCATGACACAATGCTGAGGTGAATGATATGCCTTATATAAAGAATACTGTACTAAAATCAAATATAGACAAATTGCCCTTGTCGGTGCTTATTGTATGCTCTGAGGACGTATCTACGGGAAAAGAGAAACCCCGTGGACTGGTACAAATTGTACACGGAATGAGTGAATACAAGGAGAGATACCTACCGTTAATGAACTTTTTGGCGGAAAACGGTTTTGCTTCAATAATTCACGACCACAGAGGCCACGGCAAAAGTGTTATTTCAGAAAAAGATCTGGGATACATGTACGGAGCAGGCGCAGACGGTATTGTATCAGACGTGTTGCAGGTTAATGAGTATATCAGAAGAGTATTTCCCGAACAGCCTGTTATAATGATTGGTCACAGTATGGGCTCTCTTGTAGCGAGGTGTTTTATTCAGAAGTATGATGACCATGTGAATGCTCTTGTGTTGTCAGGTTCTCCGAGCAAAAACGGTGCAGTGGGACTCGCTCGGCTTATAGTGACCGGCTTGCAAAAAAAACACGGCGGAAGATATATTTCGAAATTTCTTGAGGCTCTTGTTTTCGGAGGATATGTTTCAAAGTTTAAAAAAGAAGAAAGCAGATTTGCGTGGGTTTGTTCTGCGCCTGAAGTAGTGGAGCAGTATGAGGAAGATCCTCTTTGCGGTTTTACGTTTACCGTAGACGGGTTTTCCGTATTGTTTGATTTGCTGAAGCGTACATATACGTTATCGGAGTATAAAAGTCTCAAAAATATGAAGCTTCCGATTTTGTTCATAGGTGGAGCAGACGACCCGTGTATCGGAGGTCCAAGGCGGTTTAAAGCGGCGATGGGGCATGTAAACAAGGTAGGATACAAGAAGGTATACGGGAAGCTTTATAAAGAGATGCGCCATGAAATATTTAATGAACATGAAAATATGACTGTTTTCAGCGGTATTATCGGCTTTTTGAACGACAAGTTCTTTAATAATTAAAATATATGGACAGATTTATAGTATTTGACGTAGAAACGCCTAATTACAAAAACGACAGGATAAGCGCAATAGGTATTACTGTTGTTGAAAACGGGTGCATTAAAGAGTCAATAAACACTCTTGTAAATCCGGAAACCTTTTTCAGTAGCTTTAACGTTGCACTGACCGGTATTACTCCGTCTATGGTTTGTGATGCACCTACTTTTCCCGAACTTTGGAGCGGTCTTCGCAAAGCCTTTGAGAGTGGTATTCCCGTTGCACATAATGCGCCGTTTGATATGGGTGTTTTGGCGAAGTGCCTTGCTTTTTATAACATAGACTGGAAGCCGTATGCAGAGTATATCTGCACGGTGCAAATGAGCAGGGCTTGTTTTCCTGTTCTTCCGAACCATAAGTTAAACACTATGTGCGATTATCTTGGAGTTGAATTACAGCACCATAACGCAGGGAGTGACAGTGAAGGGTGTGCAAGAGTATTGCTGGCTTGCCTTGAGCAAGGAGCAACCCCGAACAAATATATAAGAAAATATAATATGAATCGCTTTAAGGAATTTTAAAGAAATACGTGATATATTGTTAAAGGTGATTTGTTTTGGAACGAAATAAACTTGCGGTACAAGCCGCGAATAATAAAAATATTAAAAAATATTCATTGGAAAACGAGCTTTCTTTCCGTATGCTGGAGCAAAGCGGCATGGTTGATATTGTAAAAGAACGCTTCGAGGAATTTTCCAAACTGATGGCATATTATAAATGTGCTATCATGGAAATTGAGACCAAATTAAACGTTCTTAACACAGAGTTTTCTCTGCAATTCGACAGAAATCCGATAAGCAGCATAAAGACGCGCCTTAAAAGTCTTGTAAGCATCAAAGAAAAGCTTGATCGCAAAGACCTGGATTTTACTATGCAAAATATTGAGCAGGAGCTTAATGACATAGCGGGAATACGGGTTATATGTTCTTTCCCCGATGACGTATACAGAGTTGCGGATGCGCTTTTAAAGCAAGATGATATAATATTGTTGGAGAAAAAGGATTACATATTAAAGCCAAAGCCTAACGGATACAGAAGTCTGCATCTCATAGTGTCTGTTCCTATTTTTCTTGCACATGAAAAGCGTATTATGAAGGTGGAAATTCAGCTGAGAACCATTGCGATGGATTTCTGGGCAAGTCTTGAACATCAGCTTAGATATAAAAAGGACTTTGAGTTCACCGATGAGATGTGTGCGGAGCTCTTTGAGTGTGCTCAAATAAGCGCAGAACTCGATTTAAGGATGGATGCATTGCGTAAAAAGTCATTGTCATAAAGAAAAAAATAAAAGCTCACGGAGAATTAAACCGTGAGCTTTTTATAATCAAACGTAAGTCTTGATTACTTTACAGCGTTCTTAAGCGCCTGACCTGCCTTGAAAGCAGGAACCTTAGAAGCGGGAACCTTTACAGT
>JAZPZG010000036.1:0-6956 GCA_045544575.1 Clostridia bacterium | reverse complement strand
CTCACCGGGCTTAACAACTGTAGCCTCAGCGCCGATAGAAGCGATAGGACCATCGAAAGGAACCTCTGTAGGCTCAGCAGGAGCTTCTGTTGCAGGAGCCTCTGTCTCTTCAACAGGAGCCTCAGTTGCAGGAGCCTCTGTCTCTTCAACAGGAGCCTCTGTTGCAGGAGCTTCAGTAGCAGGAGCTTCAGTAGCAGGAGTTTCTGTAGCAGGAGCTTCTGTTGCAGGAACTTCAGTAGCAGGAGCTTCTGTTGCATTTGCTGCTGCAATATAAGCCTGTGCGCTTGAGAGTGTGTAGAAGAAAGCCAAGCTTTCAACGTCACAAGTAGCACCGTTAGCATTTACGGGATCAAGTCTAACCCATGTCTTTTCACCGCTCCAAAGGCCACCGAAGGGTGATGCAAATCCATCATAGGAATTGATGACAACATATGTCCAATCAGAAGAAGATACGCTTGCAGAATCACAAACGAGATCTGATAAAGATGTTGTGTCAGCAGCTGCATAAACCTCTGCAAGTCCGCTTGCAGTAGTACCTGTAAGTCTCATCTTAACAACCGCAACTCTTGCAAAAGTAAGATCAAGAGCGGGTGAATTTGCAGGATAAAGATTTCCGTCACCTGTCGTATCAGTAAAGCTTACGAACTCACCGTTGTCTGTAGCTGTACCATTTGATACGGAATAACCCTGTGCAGCAAAGTTCCATGACCAAACGGGTGTTCCCTCTGCAGGAAGAGAAGAAGCATCACATGCAGCAACTACTCTGTAATCGTCAAGAACAACGGAATTGCTTTCATTTGAGTCAAGGTTAATTCTAACAGCATTGATATTGGTAATAGCAGCCTTAAAAGTAGAAGCTTCCGTAGAAACACACTCACCATCAATAAAGAAGTAGTAGTCAGCAGAACCCTTTGTAAAAAGGCAACCGATCTTATACTCTTTGTCAGCCTCTAAAGTAGCGATTTTCTGATTGTTTGTAGCATAAAG
This sequence comes from Clostridia bacterium, assembly GCA_045544575.1. Classification (GTDB taxonomy): domain Bacteria; phylum Bacillota; class Clostridia; order UBA1212; family UBA1212; genus RGIG8523. The sequence goes on along the minus strand of JAZPZG010000036.1, from coordinate 5,969 downwards.
CACATATTCACCATCTTCGGGAACAATAGCTGCATAAGCGCCGCCTGTGCCTGTGCTGTCTGTTTCAGAAGAGCTGGTCTCAGAAGCACAGAAAAGAAGATTGCTTGCAAGAGCCTCTACCTTAACGGTAACTTCAATCAAAAGCTGATCAGCCACATAAGACTTAGCCCAGCATCTGATATCTGCCCAGTTCGCAATCTTCAAAGATTTAGAACCGCTGAGAGCATCTGTCGTAACAACTGAAAGCTCGCCGTTAGCAAAATCCACACCAAGATCAGTAGCGCTTGTTGCGCTTTCAAAATTCCACGCGTCCAATGTAGAAAGCTCTGCATATGACATTTCAAGAGCAGAAACTGTCGCAGGCATAATAGCCATGGAAGCGAGGATTGCCATTGCTAAAATAATAGCAAAAACCTTTTTCATAATTTACCTCCTCAATAATTTTATAATCTTAAAAAAGGTTATACAAAAACATACAGTGTAAGTTTATATTATTGATTGTCAAATGTCAATTGTTTTTTAACGTCACGAGCAATTTTTTTGTAAAGAGCCGCAAAAAACGGCGGCGGATATTACTAAACACCCGCCCCCGTATCAAAGCATAAAATTATTATAATTAGTAATAATCAGAACTCCGCACCGAATTTCAAAGCATCCATCTCCGCAGGGATAAGATCGTGCTTTCTCGGAGGCAAAATCTTATAAAGAGCCTTTTCAAAGTTTTCGGGACTTACAATTTTCGTCTCGGCAAGAAGCTTTCCAAGGAGTATAATTCCTGCAAAAGTAGCGTTACCGAGCTCATAAGCCTTTGTGGTCGCGGGAATTGCAAAAACCTTTACGTCCTTACGCTTAGGCATTACCGGTACAAGGCTGCTGTCAAGAATTATAACGCCGCCTTCTTCAACGTAATCCTCAAACTTTTCAAGAGAAGGCTGATTCATAACGATAAGAGCCGTAGCTTTGCTGATAATAGGAGAACCTACCTCTTCATCTGCCACGATAACGTTACAGTTTGCGGTACCGCCTCTCATTTCGGGGCCGTACGAAGGAAGCCAGGAAACGTTCTTACCTTCTTCAAGACCTGAATATGCAATAAATTTACCCATTGACAGAATACCCTGTCCGCCGAAGCCTGCTAAAATAACCTGTTGCATATTATACCTCCAAATCCTTGCCCTTGTAGTTGCCCAAAGGATAGTGCTCCATCATGTTCTGCTCAAGCCATTCGAGAGACTTTGCAGGGCTCATACCCCAGTTGGTAGGACAAATCGAAAGAATTTCAACGATACCGAAGCCAAGGCCTGCCTGCTGTACCTGAAAAGCTTTTTTGATAGCGGCTTTTGCCTTTTTGATGTTCTGTACGTTATTTACGGCAACACGCTCCACAAAAACGGCACCTTCAAGAGTAGAAAGCATCTCGCAAACACGTACGGGATATCCGTGGAGTTCGGGTTTTCTTCCGAAAGGAGTAGTGGTAGTTGTCTGGCCCACAAGAGTAGTAGGAGCCATCTGACCAGAGGTCATTCCGTAAATCGCATTGTTTACGAACACTGTAGTGATTTTTTCGCCTCTCGTAGCCGCATGAACAATCTCCGCAGTACCGATAGCAGCAAGGTCGCCGTCGCCCTGATACGTGAAAACGGTTTTTCCGGGAAGCGAACGCTTAAGTCCCGTTGCAACGGCAGGAGCTCTTCCGTGAGCAGCCTGAACCATGTCGCAATTAAAATATTCATAGTTATTATACGTACAGCCAACCGGTGAAACACCTACGGTGTCGCCCTCAATTCCGAGCTCGTCAAGAACCTCTGCCACAAGTCTGTGAATAATACCGTGTGTGCAGCCGGGGCAATAGTGAAATGCTTTATCGGTAAGCGCGTGGGGTTTTTGAAATACAATCGCCATTAAAATACGCCTCCTTATTTCTTTCTTGCGGCAATCTTGCGTACTTCTTCAAGAATTGCACTTTGTGAAGGAACGTTTCCGCCCGTTCTGCCGTAAAAATCAACGGTGTTCTTTCCGTTAACCGCAAGACGAACGTCCTCTACCATTTGTCCCGTACTCATTTCAACGCACAGGAAACCTTTTACCTTGTCAGCAAACTTCTCGTAAGAAGAAGACGGGAAAGGCCAAAGAGTAATAGGTCTTATAAGACCAACCTTGATACCCTCTTTCTCGGCATCCTTGATAACGTTCTTTACTATACGGGCAACCGTTCCGTATGCTGTAACGATAACGTCAGCACCCTCGCAGTTGAATTCTTCAACACGGGTTTCATTCTTCTCAATCTCGCGATACTTTGCCTGAAGCTTATTATTATGCGCTTCAAGGACGTCAGCCTCTATATAAATAGAAGTAATGGTATTATGCTCACGTTCCATCTTGTGACCGCAAGCAGCCCAGGAGCTCTTATCGATTTTTGCAACAGGCTCCTCATCGCGGAACTCAACAGCCTCCATCATCTGACCGAGGTATCCGTCACCCATTACAACAACAGGGGTTCTGTATGTATCAGCTATATTAAAAGCTTCTACAACAAGCTCGTACATCTCCTGAACACTGCAAGGTGCAAGAACGGTAAGGTTATAATCACCGTGACCGCCGCCCTTAACCATCTGGAAATAGTCGCACTGGGCGGGAAGAATACCGCCGAGACCGGGACCGCAACGCACAATATCAATAATAACCATAGGAAGCTCAGCACCGGCAGAGTATGAAATACCCTCCTGCTTCAAGCTGATACCGGGGCTTGACGATGACGTCATAGCTCTTACGCCGGCACTTGCCGCACCGTAAACCATGTTTATCGCAGCGACCTCACTTTCAGCCTGTACAAAAACGCCGCCTATCTGCTCCATTTTCTTCGCCATATAGTGAGCAACCTCTGTCTGAGGTGTAATCGGATATCCGAAATAATGACGGCAGCCTGCTCTTAATGCTGCCTCGGCAATGACTTCATTGCCCTTCATCAATAATTTTTCTCCCATGAGCCTTCCTACCTTTCAACAGTAATTACGCAATCAGGACACATCGTTGCACAAAAGGCACAGCCTATGCACTTTTCTTGTTCATAAACGCCTGCCGGATGATAACCGTTCTGGTTAAGCGTATCTTCTTTAATAACAACAATCTTCTTGGGGCATGCATCTACGCAAAGCTTACAGCCCTTACATCTTTCTTCTCTGAATGTTACCTTAGCCACTTCTTCCCCATCCTTTCGTAATAAGCGGATAATACGTTGCATATTCTAACACATTTATTTTTGTATTGCAATGCCTTGATGAATCACTATGTCAAATTTACTTTAATTTCCATAATAATATCCCGCTCTGCCTATCGGAGCCGCATCGCCTGTTTTATAGAAGCCGAAAATATCTCCGGCCGTGCAATTATCGCTCCACTTGAAGCTAAACGAGGCATCCCCGCTTATCCCCAATACAGATTTCGGAATTTCAACCATCATCATATTTCCCGATTGCCGGTAGTTTACCTTTGCAAGTTCCTTTGTTTTTATTGTAAAGGTATCGCTGTCGGAAAGCTCGCTCAATATACACTTTCCCGCCTTTGGCGATGAATTATTAAGAACAAAATTATATCCGTGCCAGCCACCCGATGAATCCGTGGAAATATAGAGATTCATCCAGTTTTTCCCTTTAGCGGTTACAATGTCATCAACGGTTTTTACAAAGAAATAAATATTGTCGTTGTCCTCGGAAACCTTCATTTCCTCGATATCATTTCTTCCCGTAGAATCGGTATAGTGCTCGCTTCCGAAGCCGTTGTAATCACGGGCTGCAATATCTCCCGTAAAATCCTTATAATACGAAGGAACATCGTTCCACTGTGCAAATCCCATTGTGACGTCAATAGTAAGCTTAGTGACAGGGGCATTGCCGTAAGTTCCCTTGTACTTTCTTATATATGAAATCATCTGCATATAGTAATTATCGCCGTAGCCGCCTTCCATCGGCTCAACGTCACGGCTTGTATTAGCATCCGCACAGTCAACAAATACGATAGGCATTGATGAATCTCTTGCAGCCTGCCTTTGTGCCACCCACTCGTTCCAACCGGTAATGAATATTATCTCGGGGTCCTGCTCGATGGCCCATTCAAATTGCTCCGCGAAATTATATCCGTATAAATATGCATCCTCTGCGGTGTCATTTGCCCCGTCATGCCAGCTTCTCGTTCTGTCGTTTGCTCCGTACCACGCCGTATAGCTGAACGTAACCGTACTTGAATGTTGTGCAAGAGAAACGTTTGCAACCTCTTTTCTGCCGTTAAGTCCGTACACGGCATCAGGCGACAGACTTCTTGCAAATTCCATCCAAGGGAAGCCGTCATCCTTTCTCGCCTCGTTAGGCCACTGGTTTGATTTTATTCTAAAAAACGCCTTTACGTCAGTTCTTAAATTCGCATCACTGCTGTTTCCTATTATCAACGGCTTTCCGTCCCAATTAAACCACAAGTGTGAATACTCCGGGTATGCATCGTAAATTTCGTCATAAATCTTATTCATTGTCGTGCCGGATTCGGTATTTGTCATAAAAGCTATCTGGGGAACATCCCAACCCTGCTCTCCGTATTCGTTAAGAACGCCCAAAAGCTTTAATGCAGACTCAGTATACGTATAAGCATTGGTCGCGTCTATTACAAGGAAATCAACGTCTGCATCGGTAAGCATCTGCACATGCTTTCGCATTACCCAAGGGTCTGACTGTAAATAATACCCGAACATAGGCTTTCCCCAGAAGTGGTGCTCATAAAGGCCACCGCCGCCTGCCGCAATCCAGTTTTCCTCTGAAGTAAGAGCACTCGCGGTTTTAGCAATAATGCTGTTATCGTAAAGGTTCGTGCCGTGTTCGCCTGCCCAGAGAAAATAAAATATTCCAACGTACCTATCATCCCTTATTTCCGTGGTCTCATTTACGGTTGTTAAATTTCGGTCAAGAGAATCAAGTGCCACCGTAGTGGTGTTTGTATACGTCACCTTGTTTTGATAATCATCGCTGATTGTAGGAGTGGGCACAGCTGTCGGTACGGGGGTCGGTGTAGGCTCTTCCGTAGGAACTGCCGTGGGTTCTTCTGTAGGCTCTGCCGTGGGAACCTCTGTGGGCACTGCCGTGGGAATCTCTGTGGGCACTGCCGTGCGTTCTTCTGTAGGCACTGCCGTGGGTTCTTCTGTAGGCACTTCTGTGGGAGCTTCCGTAGGCACTTCTGTGGGAGCTTCCGTTGGAACTTCTGTAGATTCTTCCGTGGGAGCTTCTGTGGGCTCTGCTGTTGGAACTTCTGTAGGTTCTTCCGTGGGAGCTCCTGTGGGCTCTGCTGTAGGTTCTTCCGTGGGTTCTTTCGTAGGAACTTCCGTCGGAACTGCCGTAGAAACTGCCGTTGGCTCTTCAGTAGTGTCTAAAGTAGGCATTGGCGTTTCCGGAAGCTCTGTGATTGTCTGCTCCGGGGTAGCTGCAGTGTCTGTAGCAGGTACTTCGGTAGGTATCTCTGTGGCAACTGATTCAACAAACGGATATTTTTCGCTGTTTATTAAATATCTTCTCATAGCGATAACGTCAGCCATATTAATTTTGCCATCACCGGTAACCTCAGCAGCGGATGGTACTGCAAGAGGATTTTCCTCCCGGTTTATCAAATATCTTCTGACAGCAACAACGTCAGCCATATTGATTTTTCCGTCACCGTTGGCATCTCCCAAAGCGCGCACATCGGCAAATCTGTCCTCATCAGCCGTAACTGCGTATGCAAAATTATCCGTTATGCACATACTTACGGCAATTACAACCGAAAGCACCGCCATAACCGTTCTCTTTATAAAAAGAAACCCTCTTCCCTGTACGGTTTTATCAAATATCATAATTCTTCTCCCAAAAACAACTAACTCTGAAGTCCCAAAAACCTCATAAAATAAACAATTGTTTAACATTATATATCTTTTTTGAAATAAATTCAAGAGGGGA
>JAZPZG010000035.1:0-2130 GCA_045544575.1 Clostridia bacterium | reverse complement strand
CGTTTAATATCAACAACAAGTTGTTCGCTTTCCGAGTCATATACAAACGGAACCCCCTCATCCTCCAAAAGAGCAATTTGTTCACTCGGACCGCCGAAAGCAAACCCTTCCGCAGCTGAACCGTTCTTCTTTACCACTCTGTGACAAGGTATTCTTATTGGGTGCGGATTTCTGTGCAAAGCGTATCCCACAGCTCTCGAGGCCAAAGGAGAGCCGATGGCTTTTGCTATAAAACCGTAAGTAGTAACCATTCCGCGGGGAATCGTCTTTACGACCGAGTATACCCTCTCATCAAAACTTAAGTTCATTTTATTATTTACAGTACTTTCCGTTTCCATACGTAAGACTCCGCAAATCATAAAATAAAAGCGGACAACAGCCCGCTTTTAAATCAAATTATAAACACAGCTGTTACTCGGCAAGACCCTCTATCATATCCGCCATAGCATCGAGTGCATCCGTATCAAACATCTCAATCATACCTTTATCACAGCCTGCGGCAAATTTAGGGTCAATCGGAAGCTTTGCAAGACACTTAATTCCATGAGAAGCTGCAATACCTTCTATATTGCTCTCTCCGTAAATATGATGTTCTTTACCGCAATCAGGACACTTAAAGTACGACATATTTTCTACGATACCCAAAACCGGGATATTCATGAGACCTGCCATTTTTACAGCCTTTTCAACTATCATGGAAACAAGCTCCTGGGGCGAAGTAACTACGATAATGCCGTCTACCGGTAATGACTGGAACACGGTAAGCGGAACGTCACCTGTTCCGGGAGGCATGTCCACAAACATAAAATCAACGTCATTCCAGACAACATCAGACCAAAACTGCTTAACCGCACCCGCAATAACAGGACCGCGCCAAACAACGGGATCAGTCTCATTAGGAAGCAATAAGTTTACCGACATAACCTGTATCCCCGTCTTGGATTTTACAGGATAAATCGCAACCTCGTCACTTTCAGCCTTTTCGGTAATTCCGAAAAGCTTCGGAATTGAAGGGCCCGTAATATCGGCATCCAAAATACCTACGTTGTAATCCTTTCGCTGCATAAGCACAGATAGCATAGACGTCACCAGAGATTTTCCTACGCCGCCCTTTCCGCTTACAACGCCTATGACCTTTTTTACGTTGCTTAAAGGATTCAGCTCCGCAAGAAAACTGCTTTTATCCTGTGCACTTCCGCAGCTGTCCTTAGAAGCGCAGTTGCCGCAATCATGATTACATTCACTCATTTTTATCCTTCCTTTCAGTTATTCATGCCATACTTGAGCATAAAGTGATTATAATTTCTTTCATATTCATCGCCGCCCTCTTTAACTCCCTGCAAATATTCATGCAAGTCGTAACGGTTATGCGATATTTCAATAAGACAGCCTGCAATATTTGAGCAGTGGTCCGAAACACGCTCCAGATTTGTGACGATATCAGTGAGAATAAACCCGAGTTCAATAGTACACTCATTACGTTGAAGTCTTTCAACGTGCTGTTTCTTAATAAATGTTTTAAGATAATCCACAACCTGCTCAAGCGGCTCTACCAAAGCAGCCTTTGAAACGTCCTCATCACGGTAAGATGCAAGCGTGAGGTCCAATATTTCATCAATTGCTGCAGTAAGTCTGGAAAGTTCTTTTGTGGCAACAGTCGAAAAACTAACCTTCTTTTCATATATTTCCTTAGCGGATTTTGCAATATTCACAGAATGGTCCGATATTCTTTCAAAATCGCCTATCATGTGCAATATCTTGGTAACCTCGTGGCTATCCTTTTCAGTAAGGCTTGCACTGCTTAGTTTTACAAGATAAGTACCTATCTTGTCTTCGTATATATCAACTTCTGTCTCGTCATCAACTATTGCATCAAATACCTTTTGATCGTATTTGGAGAGCAGACAAACAGCAGCCTTCATAGAGTCGAATGCATGCTGTGCCATATCAAGAGCAACGTTGCGACATCTTTCTATAGCAATACCGGGCGTTCCGAGAAGTCTTTCATCAAGAATCTGAAGCTGCTCAGGCTCTTTTGCATCCTTGATTGTAAGGCATGCAAGCTTTTCCAAAACTCCTGCAAACGGGAACAGTATAAGTGTACAGCCTATGTTGAAAGCAGAATGCAGC
>JAZPZG010000034.1:0-14319 GCA_045544575.1 Clostridia bacterium | reverse complement strand
GATAAGTAGACATGGATTAGAGAAAATGCCGTATAATAGTGAAGATGCCAGTGTCACTTGGGAAACATGTTCCCTTAGAAATTGGCTAAACAGAAATTTCTTAGAAGAAGCTTTTACCGCAGAAGAAATGAGACGGATTTTCAAAACAAATGTGGATGCAGAAGATAATGACTATTATAAAACAGATGCAGGATCCGATACGAGAGACAGAATGTTTTTGCTTAGTGTTAAAGAGGTAAACAAATACTTTGGCTCAAGTGTAACAAAATCATGGACGCCTACTCAATATGCATATAACAAAAACGATACTAATGCTTATAGTTCTTGTTGGTGGTTGCGTACACCCGGTGATTTTGCTTCATTGGCTTCTGTTGTAGACGAGGATGGTAGTATTCTTTTTGGTGGTTCTTATGTCTATTTTGATAACGTTTTTGTTCGTCCTGCTATGTGGCTTGATCTAAGTCAATATAATGTTGACGCTACTGAAATGCCTACAACAACTACTACGCCTACACCTACGACAGAACCTGTCGATGAAATAAACGTGTATGTCGGTGACTATATTGACCTTGGCGCTTACGAGCAGGATAACAACACCGAGAACGGAAAAGAAGAAATAGAGTGGCTTGTACTTGACGTTAAGGACGGAAAGGCGCTTGTGATAAGCAAATACGGCCTTGATGCAATACCTTATAGTATTGAATATGCCGATGTTACTTGGGAGAACTGTACTATTAGGGATTGGCTCAACAGCACATTCATGAATGATGTTTTTACAGAACATGAAAAGGTAAAGATTACTACAACATACGTTGAAGCTGAGGATAATGAATCCTACGGAACCGAAGCCGGAAACAGTACAAATGACAAGATTTTCCTGCTTAGTATAAGTGAAGCGGAAAAATACTTTGATTCGTATGACGAGAGAAAAGGCAATCCCACTGAATATGCAGTTGCGAATGGAGTTTGGGAAGTTACAAACGAAGTTTGTTTGTGGTGGTTGCGGTCTCCGGGAGCTCATGAATGTAATGCTGCTTATGTCTATCGTGATGGAACAGTCAATCAGGTAGGTGATCGTGCAGATCTCGAGTTTTTAGCCGTCCGTCCCGCAATGTGGATAGACTTAAGCATATGAATACAGCGACTCGCAGAAAATCCTGCGAGCCGCTTTCAAAATACAAAGTGACGGTTCTGTGTCTCGTAAAACGAGACGCAGAACCGTCCCCTGTCCTTATTCTCTTGCAAACAGCAGCTTTACGTATACTTCCATGGGAAGAAGTTCTTCATCGGGAATGATTTTTGAAAGCTCCGGTATAAGGGGTGCCATTGCGGAGTGGAGAAGTATCGGAACGTTGCGGGCAGCTGCAATCTCTTTAATTAATGAGAGACCCTCTGAAACAGTTTCGGGCAAGGTGTGCTCCAGAAGATTGCTGTTGTTGATGATGCCGCTGATTTTAAGCGTTGTGGAGGCTTCTACCTCGTCAAAAATCTTTAAGGCGGCGGGAAGTGTAGAAGTAAACGGTCTGAACGCATTCGCCACAAAAAATATCGTGTGAGCGCGCTTTTTTATTATCTCGCTGTAATAGCCGACCGCACGTGCTCCGAGGTCATCACCTCCGATATCCAATATTACGTCATACTCGGTGTTTTCTATAAGTGCACCCATTTTTCCCGTAAGTGCGGGAATGTCAACGTTAGTGTTAGCATACAAGGGGATTTCCACTTCGATTCCGGCATTTTCAAGCGTTGCCTTGGCATCGGCACTTCTGAAAAAAGGATTGATAATATCAAGGTCTATGAGCGCAATTTTGGCATCGGGCTTTTGTCTTCTGAGCTCCATTGCAAAGTTTACCGAAACTTCTGTTTTTCCGCTGCCGAAATGTCCCGTGAAAATATATAGGTGAGGTTCTTTTCGTACTTGCATTATTTTTCCTCCTCATATCTGCAGGCAATGGCGCACCAGCCTCTGTCCGTATGTTCTTCGACTACGGTAAGACCTACTGATTCCATACATGCTGCGACTTCATCACGTCTTGTATCAATAATTCCGGAGGCAATAAATATACCGCCCTTTTTCAAAAGCTTCTTTGCATCGGGCAATAGCATCATAATAATATCAGCCACGATGTTTGCGCTGATGAGGTCAAATTCGCCTTTTACCTCGTCTGCAAGATTGCCGCATATAACTTCAAATCGGTCCTTTAAACCGTTAAGAGCGGCATTCTCGCCCGCAATTTTAACGGATAGGGGATCGATATCAACACCGAAGGCAGATTTAGCTCCGAGAAGTAAGCCCGCGATACCTAAAATACCGCTGCCGGTTCCTACGTCAAGCATTTCCGTACCGCTGTTAATATATTTTTCTATAAGCTCCATACAAAGCCTCGTTGTTTCGTGCTGTCCTGAACCGAAAGCCATTCCCGGGTCAATAACGAGGCTCTTTCTGCCGTTTTGCTTAGCTGCTTTTCCTTCAAGACTTTCTTTGTCGGTGTCAGCCTCCCAAGAGGGAATAAGACGCAGCTTGTTGCCTATGTTCATGGGCTTGAAAAATTTCTTCCAATTGTTCGCCCAGTCCTCTTCACAAACGCTTCCCGTATCAAGCTCAAAGCTTATATCGGCCGCATTTAACCGCTCTTGTAAAAAGGAAATGGCCTCTGCCGGGTTTTCTTCGGGGCTTATATATACGTGAATTTTTGCAATGCTCTTGTCCATTGCAAGCAGGCTCTCGTCAATTATCTCTACGGGACCGAAAAATTTTATATCTTCTTCAAAAGTGGAGAAGTCTTCAATGTACAGACCTCTGGGAACAACCATCTGTGCAATGGCAGTTGCATCCGTAAGGTCATCAGCTGATATAATAAGTGTAATATCTGTCCAATCCATATTTGAAACCGTTTTACCTTTCTGTTTTGTAATATTTTTATATACTTTTTTCCGTGAGGTCAAGAGCTACAGCAAAAAGACGCTCGGATCTGAAGTGATTCATTGCTCGGACTGCAAGTTCTTTTGAATCGTAAAGGCCGAACACCGTAGAACCGCTTCCTGACATAAGAGTGCCGACTGCGCCGGTTTCCGATACTTGTTTCTTCAGCTGTTTTACCTGAGGCTCAAGCTCAAAGGCGGGATACTCAAGCACGTTTTTTATGTTAGCTGCAAAAGTGTAAAAGTCACCCGCTTCAAGTGCTTTTATGAGAAGCTCCGTGTCGGGATGTGCCTCTGAGGAAATTCTCATGGAATCAAATTTTGTATAAACTCTCTCCGTTGAAAGGAATATGTTTGGGTTTACAATGAGAAGATATCCCTTGTGCATTGAGGGCAGGGGCTTAAGCGTAGTTCCCGTATCGGTTGCAAGGCAAGTTCCGCCGCGAACAAGAAATGGTACGTCAGAGCCGAGCGTTGCTGCAAACTCACAAAGCTTTTCAACGCTGTAGTTCAGTTCAAACAGCTCGTTAAGGCCTAGGAGAACGCCTGCGGCATCCGCACTTCCTCCGCCCATTCCGCCGCCTACAGGTATTTTTTTTCTGATATGCATGGCTATTTTTCCCTTGTAGCCACACTCATTCATCATAATCTGAGCAGCTCTGTAAGCAAGGTTTTTTCTGTCTACGGGAAGCTTGGGATTTGTGCAGGTAATCATTATGTTATCCGAAGGCTCGGTATCCGACACGACAACACCGCGATTTTTAAAATACTCAGCTCGCTCCTGTTGCTTACGCTTTGCCGCCAATATTTCGCTTAAAATATCGTCACGGAGCGTTGCAACAGCTTCAGGTTTATATATAATGATCTTGTCGTAGAGCGGGATGGTTTGCATGATCATATCCACTAAGTGGTAACCATCCTCACGTCTTCCGAGAACATCTATGGAGAAGTTGATTTTTGCTTTGGCATTTACAGAAATTAAATTCAAGGTATACCTCCGATTACAACGTAAATCTGAAATATGATATCACGAAAATGTGTTTTTGTCTACCGAATGACGCTTTGAAGGTCCTCCAGCATTTCGAGACATAGCAGGTATTCGGTTTCTTTTTCCGAAAGCTTTTCCTCTGCCTCGGTTTTTCTTTCGTACAAGCTTTGGACTTTGGCAAAATCCGAAGTATTATCAGGACTAAGGAGAGCAGCATCCAATTCATTTATATTCTGTTCCAATTCAGACATTTCTTTTTCCAACGTCTCTTTTTGTTTTGTGTATTTTCTGAGCGCTGCTTTCTGTTCTTTATCTTTAAGATATGCATCCTTTGAATTTTGCGAAGCTCCGGGCGTTGATATATTTTTAGAAGGGGAGGCTGTGCTCTCTGTTTTTCCGTAGGATGAAAGCTCGCCTATGTTAAGCTCTCTTGTACAAATTTTATCAATAAAGTACCTATCGTGAGATACGGCAATAACAGTTCCCGTATAACGTAAAAGAGCATCCTCCAAAACCTCGCACGTGGAAATATCAAGATGGTTCGTGGGCTCGTCCAGTATAAGAAGATTAGACTTTTTGTAAGTGATTTTCAAAAGTGCAATTCGAGCTTTTTCACCTCCGCTGAGGGTTTTTATGGGTTTAAAAACGTCATCGCCCTTGAATCCGAAGGCTGCAAGTGCATTTCTGATGCTTAAAATATCGTGGAATTTTGCAAGTCCGCCTTGATTATTATAATAATCGTAGTTGGCGGTCTCGAAAATTTCGTCAAACAGGGTGTTTTCAACGTTTAAATCCGAAAAGTCCTGTGAATAGTATGCGGGAACTATGCTCGCACCGAAACTAAAGCTTCCTTCAGAAGCCGAAAGACTTCCAGAAAGAATTTTGAGAAACGTAGATTTTCCGCATCCGTTGGGTCCCTTAATAAAGAGCCGTTCACCTCGCATGAGCTTAAGATTTAACCCGCCGAAAAGCCTTTTGTCGGGAAATGAAAATCCTAAATCGTTTACGTTAAGGACTTCGTTGCCTCCGCGGGTATCTGCTTCAAAGTTAATCGACGGCAGATTTTCGGAGTGATCGGGCTTTTCTATAAGTTCCATGCGGTCAAGCTTTTTTTGCCAGCTTTCCGCTGTAACGATATTCTTTTCCCTGTTCCACATTCTTTGAGTTTTTATAATGTCTTTTATTCTGGCAATTTCTTTCTGCTGCTGTGCATAGCATTTTGCCTGATAGTCAAGGTCTGCCTTGCGTAGCTCGGTGTACTTGCCGTAGGGAGCGTTATAGAGCTTTCCCTCGCAGTTTTCAATAATAAAGGTTTTATTTACCGTGTTTTCAAGAAAATGTCTGTCGTGGGAAATTATAAGGAGAGTACCGTTATACGTTTTTAATGCATCTTCAAGCCATTCGATTGATTCAATGTCAAGGTGGTTTGTGGGCTCGTCCAGAATCATTACGTCAGGCTGCTTTAAGAGCGTTTTTCCGAGAGCGAGCCTTGTTTTTTGTCCGCCGCTGAGCTCTGAGACGGGAAGCTTGCTTGTGTTTTCATCAAACTTCAAGCCTTTTAATATACCGGTGATTCTGCTTCTGAACGTATTGCCGCCGCCTGAAACGTATGAATCATACATTTTTGAGAGCTTGGCAGATAGAGCAAGCTGTTCATCTTCTGAAAGGGAAGTACCTTGAAGATTAGCCTCTGCTTCCGCAATTCTTTTTTCAAGCTCCAAAAGCTCATTAAAGACGCTTAGCATTTCATTTTCTACCGTAACGGATGAGCTCGATGCTCCTGCGCTCTGTTCAATGTATCCAACCGTAACGTCCGATGCTCTTGTGATTTCTCCCGAATATTGAATTTCTTCGTCGTCCAACAAAATCTTCAAAAAAGTGGTTTTTCCGCAACCGTTAGAGCCTATAATACCTATTCTGTCTTTTTCGTAAACGGTTAAATTTATGTCTTCCAAAATACTTTTGTCAGCAAAAGCACAGTTTATATTTTTGCAATTAAAAATTATCATATACAGTTTTTCCTGTTCTTCAATTTCAATAATCACGTATGTCTATATTATAATATCAAAACACAGTCTTGACAAGGGTTTTCGCAAATTGTATAATTAGTACATTAGCAAAACGAATCGGAAATTTTATATATTTTAAGGAGGTTTTTTATTATGAAAAGCGTCAATTTACGTAACGTACTGCTTCTGGGACACGGAGGTACGGGAAAAACTTCGATAGCAGAGGCGTTACTTTACACATCCAAAGCGATTGACCGTATGGGAAAGATTCCGGACGGAAACACTACGCTTGACTATGACCCCGAAGAGATTAAAAGGCAGTATTCAATCAGCCTTGCAATCGCACCTGTTGATTGGAAGGACACAACCATAAATCTCATGGATGCTCCCGGTGCTTTAAACTTTGAAGGCGAGATGCTCGAGGGTGCAAAGGTTGCCGATGCGGCGGTTATAGTTATTGCAGGCCGTATAGCGGTAAGTGCAGAAAGAGGCTGGGATCTTGTTAATGAAAGACACCTTCCGAGAGCAATCTTGCTTAATAAAATGAATGATGAGTCTATTGACTTTGATAAGCTTTACGGCGAAATAAGAGAAGAATTCGGTAAGTTCTGCGTTGCTACTCAGCTTCCTATTAAGGATAACAGAAAGCTTGTAGGATACGTAGATACGCTTCATATGAGAGCAAAGCGCTACGGCCCGGGCGGAACTACTGAGGATATTGAAATTCCCGCTACGTTGATGGCACAGGCTACTGAGCTTCACGAGGCTCTTATTGAGGTTGTTGCTGAGTCTGACGACGAGCTTATGGAAAAATACTTTAACGGAGAGGCTTTTACCGAAGAGGAGATAGTAGAAGGCTTCAGAACTGCAGTTAAGTCTTGTATAGTTTGTCCCGTTATGATTTCCGCGGCTACGGATAATTACGGTATAGCTGAGCTTGCAAACTTTATGGCAGGCTGTTTCCCGTCTCCCGTTGAGTGTGAAAAAGTATTTGCGCTTAACGAAGCAGGCGAAGACATTATTCTTCCCATTGCAGAAGAAGGTCCTGCGGTTGCGTTTGTATTTAAGACCATTGTTGACCCGTACGTAGGTCGTATGTCATTGTTTAAGGTTATGACGGGTACGATTAAGAACGGAGATACGTTGCATAACGTTGAAAAGGATTGTGACGAGCGTATTTCACAGCTTGTTGTATTAAGAGGAAAGAAACAGATTCTCGTTAATCAGCTTGTTGCCGGCGATATAGGTGCCGTTGCAAAGCTTCAGAACACTTCAACAAACAACACTCTTTGCAGTAAGGATATAAACGTTACCATTCCTCCGATTGAATTCCCCGAGCCTCAGCATGCACAGGCTATTATTGCTAAGAACAAGGGTGATGATGACAAGGTAGCACAGGGCTTGCTTAAAATTAAAGGCGAGGATAAGACCTTTAACTTCCGTCAGAACAAGGAAACAGGTCAGATGATAGTTACCGCAGTAGGTGAGAAGCATCTTGATATTATTGTTACAAAGCTCAAAACGAGATATAACGTTGACGTAGTTCTTTCTAATCCGAAGGTTCCTTACAGAGAGACGATCAGAAAGAAAGTTATCCAAGAGGCTACTCACAAGAAGCAATCCGGCGGCAGCGGTCAGTACGGTAAGGTAGTTATTGAATTTGAACCCGGTACGCAAGATGAGCTTGAGTTTGCAGAGCGCGTGGTAGGCGGAAGTGTTCCGAAACAGTTCTTCCCGTCTGTTGAAAAGGGTCTGCAGGAAAGTGTTAAGAGCGGTGTCCTTGCGGGATATCCCGTTGTTAAGCTTAAAGCTACTTTGGTTGACGGAAAGTATCATCCCGTTGACTCAAAAGAAGTTGCCTTCGTAAGTGCGGCAAGCATGGCGTACAGAACAGGTCTTCCGAATGCGGCTCCCGTGCTTCTTGAGCCTATACAGTCCGTTAAGATTATAGTTCCCGATAAGTACATGGGTGACGTTATCGGAGATCTCAACAAGAGACGCGGCAGAGTTTTAGGAATGACACCTGTTGAATACGGCAAGCAGGAAATTGAGGCAGAGGTTCCTTTTGCGGAAATGTTTACATACGCAACAGACCTTCGTTCAATTGCACACGCAAGAGCTAAGTTCACATCAGAGTTTTTAAGATACGAGGATGTGCCGAGCCATATTGCACAGGAAATTATTGCTGCATCAAAAACTGAGTAATTGAGTAAATTTTTTAATTTTTAATAATTTTAACTGCCACCGGGTAGTATGAATGTGTTATAATAAAGGCATTCGTTAGCATATCGTTAGGTCTTTGAAGATATGCTTTCGGATGCCTTTTAATTTGGGAGAGTTGTAAATGGATATTATAAAGCTTTTAAAAAGTCTGACAATATTTGAAAAGATTCTTTGGATTTGTTCATGGATAGTCATTACCGTGAGTTTTTTTGCGGGGGAAGCAGGGTCTGTTATTTCACTTGCGGCATCACTTATGGGCGCAGTTGCTTTGATTTTCCTTGCAAAGGGGTCTGTCTGGGGTCAGATACTTACGGTTATTTTCAGTATTTTGTACGCAATTGTTTCTTTTCAATGCAGGTATTACGGCGAAATGATTACCTACCTCGGAATGTCAATGCCTGTTGCGGCATTTTCGGTTTTTACGTGGCTTAGAAATCCTTATTCGGAAAGTGAAGTAAAGGTTGGTAATATTAAAAAGTCACACGGTGTATTGCTTTTTGCCGTAAGTGTATTGGTGACGGTAGCTTTCTATTTTATTTTGAAATTTTTCAATACTGCAAATCTTATATGGAGCACAATATCGGTTTTTACAAGCTTCATGGCATCGAGCCTTTCAATGCTCAGAAGTAAATTTTATGCGGCATGGTACGCTTTAAATGATATTGTTCTGATGGTACTCTGGGTGACTGCAAGTATCGGTAATATCAAATTTCTACCCATGGTAATGTGCTTTGTCGTTTTTCTGGTAAACGACCTGTACGGGTTTTATCAATGGGGGAAAATGAAACGCAGGCAAGAAGAAAAAGACTAAATTGAATTTTTGAAAGAAGAAAGCCCGTGTGAGTGTAATACTTAACTCATACGGGCTTTTTATAACGTTATTCGGTAACTAATAATTACTTGTTTTCAAGCAAAGCTATACCTGCTTTAATTCTCTCAATACTTTCTTCTTTTCCTAAAATTTCAGCAAGCTCTGTTGCACCGCCGGGGCTTACGTCCTTGCCGCTAAGCGCAGTACGGATAGGCCAGAGAATCTGGCTGTTTTTTAGTTCGTTATCGGCAGCGAGACTGCAGAAGAATTCGTAAAGACTTGCAGAGGTCCATTCGATATTTGCGCCGTTACCGTTTGTAAGGGCATCAAGCACGATGTTAAGGCTTGTAAGAGAATTTTCCGTATCGGTCTTCATCTTCTTGTGGCAATAGAGCTCTGTTGAATATTCGGGAAGCTTTGCAAAGAAAGATATCTTGTCTTCTATATCGGTTAAAAGCTCTGTTCTGGGCTGGATGAGACCTGCGATTCGAGCCTTTATGTCGTCAGAAAAATCTGCGCCGCTAAGAGCCTTGTCAATGTAGGGAAGTGCCACCTTGTAAAATTCCTCAGGAGACATTCTTCTAAGATACTCGCTGTTCATCCACTTTAATTTTTCAATATCGAAAATAGCAGGTGATTTACTTATTCCTTCAATATCGAAAGCCTTTTCAAGTTCGGGAAGCGTATAAAACTCTTCATTGCCGCGGGGACTCCAACCAAGCAATGCAATGTAGTTGAGAATTGCTTCGGGAATGTAGCCCTTTTCGATAAGGTCCATAAAGGAAGCATCTCCGTTTCTCTTAGAGAGCTTATTATGTGCATCCTTCATAATAGGAGCGCAGTGTACGTACACGGGAATTTCCCAACCGAATGCCTTGTAAAGGTTATTATACTTGGGAGTAGAGGAGAGATACTCATTTCCTCTTACGACGTGTGTAATTTTCATCAAGTGGTCATCTACAACGTTTGCAAAATTATACGTGGGGAGACCGTCTGATTTTAAAAGCACCTGGTCGTCGAGAGTCTTGTTTTCAACGGTGATATCTCCGTAAACAGCATCGGTAAACGTAGTGGTACCGTCAACGGGCATTTTCTGTCTTATTACGTAAGGAATACCCGCATCAAGGTTTTTCTGAATTTCTTCCTTTGAAAGGTCACGGCAATGTCTGTCATAATTAAAGCCTGTGCCGAGCTCTGAGCTGTCTGCCTTTAAAGATTCCAATCTTTCCTTGGTGCAGAAGCAATAATAAGCATGTCCTTTTTCTACAAGCTCCAACGCATATTTCTTATAAATATCACGGCGCTCGCTTTGGATATACGGGCCGTAATCGCCGCCCACGCCCGGACCTTCGTCAAACTTAATACCCGTAGCCTTAAGCGTATTAAAAACAACGTCCAAAGCACCTTCTACGTAGCGCTCCTGGTCTGTATCTTCGATTCTGAGTACAAAGTCGCCGCCTGCTGACTTTGCAATGAGGTATTCATAAAGTGCGGTTCTCAAATTTCCGATGTGCATATAACCCGTAGGACTGGGTGCAAATCTGGTTCTAACCTTTGACAAAAAAATCAATCCCTTCGATAATTATAAACGCTTTCTAAAGCGACTAAATTGTACCACACGCAGGGCTTGTTTGTAAAGCGGTTTTAGTATGAGCAATGAACTTGCGGAACTTTTACGAAAATTACACTATTGTCTTGGAATTTGACAATTTAATACACAAAATTTCATTGAAAGTTAATTTTTCTGCGCTATAATAAATTCAAACATAAAAAGCAAAAGCTGTTGTTTTAGACTGATAGGTATTACATATAAAAGTTTTTGGAGGAATACGTATGGAACTGAAAAAATTGGACAAAAGTGTACTTAGGTTATGGTACATTCGTGCGGCTATTGGATCGCTGGCCCTGGTAGGTGTCTTTACAAGCGCGGCTGTAATTCTGAATGTAACGGGAGCATCTAGCGACGTAACGCTCTCTGTTTTGATGGGTGTCGGAATACCTGTCGTTTTACTTCTTGCAATTACTTTGATTATGCCGGCTCTGCGCTATAGAATGTATGCATGGGGATATGACGATAAAAGGATCATTGTAAAGCAAGGCGTGATTTTTAGGAGAAGAGTAGTGATCCCAATTTGTCAAATTCAGGATCTTCACAGAATACAAGGTCCGCTTATGATGATGTTAAAACTCAGCGGTGTTACGATCTCAACCGCAGGATCGAATTTTGATATTTCCACCCTCACAACCGATGAGGCAGACCGTATGATCGACGAGCTTGAGCGTAATCTTGAAATGAGAGTTGAGGAGCTAAAAGATGAAGAGATTTGACAAAGGATATATATATTCCAGCTTGTTGTCGGATTTGTTCGGTAGCCTTGTAGTAGTGCTTATCTTTTTTAAAGATTTCTTCCTTAACGAAGAATCAAACACAAAAGACATTATTGCGGCAATTCCGATTTTTGTGATTGCGTTTGTTGTAATTTATCTCTGCTTTATCGCTTACAGAATCTTGTATTACAAGACATCCGGATACGAACTGACAGAAAAGGAAATTAAATGCAACAGAGGTGTTCTGTTCAGAAAACGCTCTGTCTTGGACTATAAGAAGATACACGCCATCAATAAAAAACAGAACCTTTTTCATAGAATATTCGGCATTGCAATTCTAACGGTTGACAGCGGCTCTACAAACACGTCCCATCAAGCTGAGATAACCATTGTTGAAAAGTCAAAAACTGTTGATGCTTTGTTGGACGAGTTGAATGCATTGAAGGAAGGCGGTGTTCGAACCTCCGTTGATTCAAAAGAAGAGGTGCTTCTTTCAGACAAAGACAGTCTATACCGTTTTACATCCAAAAAAAAGATGCTGTACACGCTCATCAATATAGTTTCAACTGCGTTTTTTACGGCATTATTCGGAGTATTAACTATTATCGTTATCGGTATTTGTAAGCTGATGCTCCGGATAAATACTCTCGGCACGTGGGGACAGTATTTCCTCTATGCTATTCTGATTATGGTTGGAGCAATGCTGTTGTTCTCAATCTTCTCCTTTATAGGAAGTATCATTCATTCCTTCGTTGGTTATTACGATTTCACCATTGCAAAGCGTGATAACAACATTCAGATATCCTACGGACTTTTGGAGAAGCACACCAACACCTTCAGCTATGACAGAATCAAGGCAGTTAAGATTACCCAGGGTCTTGTTCAAAGGATGCTTGGTTTTGCGACTATCAGACTTGAGGTGATCGGATATACTGTCAATAGCGGTGACGATGATAATAATGCCGGGCTTGGTGTGCTTGTACCGTTTTGCAAGTATGATGAGATCGGCGAAATCTTAGGCAAGGTATTACCTGATTATGTTCCGGACAAAAAGCAGACGAGATCGATTTCCTATTTTTCGTTTATATCTTGGTTTGCCTTAATTCTTGGTATCATAACAGGTATCGTGTTGCTGCAAGCAACCCTGCCAATGCTGATATTTAACGTTTCTTCCTCGGTGATAGTCGCTGTTTCTTTTGCCGTTGTAGGCGTGGGAGCAATAATACTTGCCGTAAAAGCATTAAGTGCTGCCCTCAGTTACCAAAACAACGGTATTGCGATTAACGACAATAGAATAACTGCGTATTACGGTGGATTTACTAAAAATGTTACTGTGTTTATGTCAAAAAATCTTATTGCGGCAGAAAACGTAACGACACCGCTTCGCAAAAAAGCAGGAATTACAAACCTTGTTATGCACCTTAAAACCAATGAACTGTCCAACGAAATAATGGTACATATTCAAGATGACAAGCTTGCGGAGAGAATTGAGCAGATATTGATATTTTAAAACCGTTTTATAAGGTGAGGGTGATAAAAATGATATTAGAACTGAAAAATATCGAAAAATCATTTGGCGAGAAGAAAGTCCTTACCGGAGTTTCCTTCAAAGCTGAGGGAGGTAAAGCCTTCGGATTGCTTGGCAGAAACGGTGCCGGCAAAACTACGTCTATTCGTATTTTAATGGATGTGTTTCCTGCAAACAGCGGTGAGGTGCTGATCGACGGTCTGCCAATTGATTATAACAAAACCGGTATCGGATATCTTCCCGAAGAAAGAGGTCTGTATCCGAAAAAGATCATCATCGATCAGCTTACCTATTTTGCAGAGCTGAAAGGCATGAAACGTAAAGCTGCCGTGCAATCAATCGACTATTGGCTTGAACGTCTCGGCATGACCGAGTACCGCAATAAGAGACTCGATACTCTTTCAAAGGGAAATCAGCAGAAAATTCAGCTTATTACTGCACTTGCACATAATCCCGACATTGTTATTCTCGATGAGCCTTTTTCCGGACTCGACCCGGTGAATGCAATGCTCTTAAAGGATGTGGTTAAGAAACAGATCACGAAGGGCAAAATCGTTCTGTTCTCCACCCACCAGATGAGCTACATAGAAGAATTTTGTGATAGTATTGCTATTTTAAATAACGGTGTGGTTGCTCTTCACGGCGATTTGCATGACATCAAGCGTGACTATCCCCGTGACCGCTTGGTTGTAAAAACAGAAACACCCGAAGTAATCATTGCTGATTTTGGCTCTTCCTGTACCGTTATGGAAAGCGGCGACTTAATGATTCGCTTGGATTCCCCCTCCGAAAAGAAAGCTACTATGACTCGCCTTGTAGAAAACTACGATATTGACGAGGTAAAGGTCTTCGAGCCCTCGCTCAATGACATTTTCGTAGAATACGCAGGCGATGCAGCAAAGGAGGAGTAAGCAATGAAACAGTTCGGGAAAATATTTAAATTTGAACTTAAAAATTATTCTAAGAACAAGGCGTTTGTAGGTGTAACGATATTTTTGATGGTGGTCATTGCTGTAATTATGTTCTTCCCTCGGATTACTGCATTGTTTGAATCAGACGATACTTCCGATACCACTGCAGACCGTTCCGTTATGCTTATAAAAGCAGATGATCCTACGCAGGCGGATATGGTGAAGGAAACCTTTGCCGCCTCCTTTACAGACTACAACGTGCAGATTACGGATGATGAAATCAGCGTAATCAGGGACAAAATCACTTCCGGTGATGTGGAGTGTGCTTTTGTAATGAACGGAGCGACCTCATTTACATATTACGTAGATAATCTCTCGATGTACGATATGAACCCGGATATTGCGACAGGGGTGTTGCAACAGATTTATCAAATGAACGCTATGATTAATGGCGGTATGTCAGCTGAAGATGCCGCAGGTGTTATGAGTATTCAAATTGATGCCGAGGTAGAAAGCCTAGGCAAGGATCAGATGCAAAACTTCTTCTACACCTACATTATGATTTTTGCGCTGTATATGGTTATTCTGCTTTACGGTCA
>JAZPZG010000033.1:0-10796 GCA_045544575.1 Clostridia bacterium | reverse complement strand
GGTAGTTTTTTCATAAATTCCGCGACTGTTTCGGGCGAATTTTTTATTATCCCTTTTGCAAAGCTTCTGAGCAGCGGAATTCTCACACCCAAAACACGGTCTTTATTAACACTTGGCATCAGCTTGCATTGAAATTCCTTATAGCTGCGATCACTCATTTTTATTAATTCATCTTGTATTTCCGATAAATCCACTGAATCACCTCGTTCTTTTACCAAAAGAAGCCCCTGCATTGCACAAAACGTAACTTGTGCACCGCAGAGGCTGCAAATTTTTAATTATTATTTTAATAGACTACGATAAATAGCCTCAATCTTTTCTACACTTATGTCACGAGGATTACCCGGACGGCATGCATCAGCATATGCATCTATTGACATCCGGTGTATATCTTCTTCCTTAAGAACACCGTTTAGTGATGTTTTTATACCAACGTCCTCAGCGAGTTTTCTTACAGCATCTACAGCTGCTTTTCTGTACTCATCCTGGGACATATCGTCAACACCTTTAACACCCATTGCTCTTGCAATTTCACGGTACTTTTCTCCCGTATCGGGTGCGTTGTATTCCATAACTGCGGGAAGAAGCGTAGCGCAAGCTTTTCCATGCGGCATGTCATAATATGCTGAAAGTGTATGTGCCATTGAATGATCCACACCAAGACCTACGTTTGAAAAGCCCATTCCTGCCACGTACTGTCCGAGAGCCATACCTTCTCGACCTTCTTTTGTATTTGCAACGGCACCGCGAAGAGATCTTGAAATAATCTCGATTGCTTTTAAATGAAACATATCGGAAAGCTCCCAAGCGCCTTTGGTGATATATCCCTCAATGGCATGAGTAAGAGCATCCATGCCTGTAGCAGCGGTAAGTCCCGCCGGCATTGATGCCATCATGTCGGGGTCAACAACTGCAACAACAGGTATATCGTGAGCATCAACACACACAAATTTTCGTTTTTTCTCAACGTCGGTAATAACGTAGTTGATAGTAACCTCTGCCGCCGTTCCCGCCGTAGTCGGCACGGCAATTATAGGAGCACATGGATTCTTTGTGGGCGCAACGCCTTCCAAAGAGCGAACGTCTGCAAATTCGGGATTCGTTATGATAATACCGATGGCCTTTGCTGTGTCTATGGAAGATCCTCCGCCTATTGCAACTATACAATCGGCACCCGACGTTTTATATGCCTCAACACCGCTTTTCACGTTTTCAATAGTCGGATTAG
Organism: Clostridia bacterium; assembly: GCA_045544575.1. Taxonomy (GTDB): domain Bacteria; phylum Bacillota; class Clostridia; order UBA1212; family UBA1212; genus RGIG8523. Next base: position 9,568 of record JAZPZG010000033.1, on the reverse strand, counting down.
GTTTAATATCGAAAAAAACGCTGTATTCTATCCCGTTTTTATCCAGAAGATCCGTAACCTTTGACGTGATACCGAACTTAATAAGGTCCGGATCGGAAGCAACAAACACTTTTTTAAATCCACGATTTTTAATCTCATCCGGAATCGCATTAATTGCTCCGGCTCCGTGATAAGAGGTCTCATTAAGCATAAACTTATTCATAAATTTACACACCTTTCTATAAGATACTATTGTATATTATGGACACAAAAAGCACGGCTCAATCCTCAGGCTTTTCCTCAAGAGTAAGATCATAGTCACCGAGATGTTCCATTGTAAAACCGTTTTTCTTATAAGTTTCATAGTCAAACGCTTCCAATTCGTCAATTGCGAGCTTATGAAACTCGTAGAAATTGTGCCACCATTCATATCCGCTTCCGAGTTCTGCATTAAGATACGCATCCGCTATCTCACAGCCCATCTTCGGAGCAACGTAAAAAGCACCCATAGCAAGAACGTTAACGCCGTTACCGGTAATTGCGCGAAGAGCCGCAGGAACGCTTTCCACAACTCCTGCATGCACGTGGGGACATTTACTCGCCGCAATATGAATTCCCATGCCTGTTCCGCAGAACAAAAGTGCACGTTCAAACTCACCTTCGGAAATTTTACTTCCCACTCTAAGGCCTACTCTGTGAAACATATTCTCGGTATCATCAGGATCACTGTCCTTTTTAACGCCCAAATCGGTTATTTTCCAGCCTTTTGCCTCAAGGTGTGATACAACAGCCTCTTTTAAAGGAAATCCTGCAAAATCAGCCCCTACGACCAAATATTTTTCTTTTACGGTTTTCATAAAAACACTCCTTACACATATAAAATATACTAACATCAATATACTACATTTTTGCATAATTGACTGAATTTGTCAATCTAAATCGCGCTCGGATGGATTATCAAGAATTCTGCCTTTCTCTGAAAATCTTGAACCGTGACAGGGACAATCCCACGAACGTTCTGCAGAATTCCACTTAAGAGCACATCCCATATGGGGACAGCGTCTTTTTGAGGGAGTAACCAGTCCTTTTACCGACTCAAGAGCATTTATAAACAGCTGTGGCTTCAATATGCTTCTTGACGGAGAAAACACTTCCGTGAAATCATTTTTTTCTTTTAAAACCAGGTCACGTAAAATCATGGCAGAAAGCATTGAACCGGTCATCCCCCATTTATTGAATCCCGTAGCAGTATACAAGCAGGGAGTGTTTTTTGAATAATACCCTATATAAGGCATAGCATCAAGGCTCATGCAATCCTGCGCTGCCCAAAAATATTGTTCCGTTGCATTTGGGTAATACTTTTTTGCAAAATCACGTAATTCCTTCCAATTCCCCCCGTTTTGAGCGGTGCGATGCGCTCCTCCGCCCAACAGCAGAAAGTCGTCGTAGTTTCTGAAAGAAAGCCCCTTGCTGTCGCAATCAACGTACATACCGTTTAAATACTGTGCGTTTTCAAGAGCAATGACGTAAGAGCGGTGTTGATAAAGCTTTAAAAAATATGCGCCGTGCCTGTTTATAAAAGGAAAATGCGATGCGATAATTATGTTATCGGCAGAAATTTTTGCATTGTCCGTTATCGCGATATTTTCTTGTATGTCCTTTACAAAAGTGTTTTCATATATATTTAGTTCCTTTGCTATTACGGAAAGAAATTTCAGAGGATGAAACTGCGCCTGTTTGCTGAATTTCACAGCTCCCGCAACGTCAAACGGCAATGATAATTTCTTTGTCTCACATAATTCCGCTTTATATCCAATCTGCATTAAGGCACTGATTTCATTTTCAAGCTTTGCTCTATCGTCAACGGAGAACACGTAATTATCCCTTATCTCATAATCACAGTCTATACCTCTGCAAAGAGCCGTAAGCCGTTCAAAAGCCGCTTTACCGGCGTGTAGATACATTGCGGCACGCTCTGCACCTACGTCTTTTAGGAGTTTTGCATATATCAGGCCGTGCTGAAAAGTAATTTTGGCTGTCGTATTTTCTGTGTTTCCCCCGCAAATATTATTTTTTTCAACAAGGGCGTAATTCACTCCGCTGTGATGCAACAAGTATGCCGTAAGCAATCCCGCAATACCGCCGCCTATAATCAAAACGTCAACGTTTATATCATGATTCAGTTTCGGAAAAGACGGAATATCTGAAGTTGCACTCCACAATGATTTCATAAAACTTAATACTCCTTATATAAAATTACTGCGGAGACTGCAACGTTTACAGTCCTCGCAGTAAAGATATTATATCCTTTTTTATATAAGTTAACCGTTTTTAATCAACAGACTTTTTTGCAGAATCTCTCGCACTTACCTTGCCCTCGGGTTTTATCTCTCCCGCCTTGGTGAGAGCAATTTTTGTAAGGAAAGGACCTACAAGCTCGTAAATAAGTACTGAGAAAAGTGTGATATTGGCAACTATCATACCCGCCTCACCGAGAACCTCAGCCTTAATTGCCATACCGAGAGCAACGCCTGCCTGCGGCAAAAGAGTTATTCCCAAATATTTTATAATACTATCATCACACTTTACAAATCTCGCACTGATTGAAGCTCCAAAGTACTTTCCCAAAGACCTTGTAACAATATAGACAATACCTACGACTACTATTATCATATCGGTAAATACCGAAAGCTCAAGCTCTGCACCGCTTATGACAAAGAAAAGTATAAACAAGGGTGCGGTCCATCTGTCAAGACGGTCCATAAGCTCCTCTGAAAAATCACATATATTGCAGAAAATCGTTCCGAGCATCATGCAAACCAGAAGCGATGAAAATGCAACGTGGACAGGTCCGATATTAAACTGAATCATTGAAAGAGCTACCGTTGCAAGCACAAACGTTACCGACATTGCGAGGCGCTTTGACCTTGAATGGAAAAACTTTTCGAAAAACGTAAACAGAAAGCCCATAACAGCACCCAATAAAAGTGAACATATAACTTCTATCAACGGTTCCACCACTACAGACAACACGTCCACATGACCTGAAATCAAGGCTTTTGCAATTCCAAACGATATAGCAAAAACTACCAATCCAACTGCATCATCAAGAGCAACTATAGGCAGTAAAATATCGGTAAGAGGACCTTTTGCTTTATATTGACGAACTACCATCAGCGTTGCCGCAGGTGCGGTCGCAGATGCAACAGCTCCCAAAACTACGGCTGTAGGAAGAGGCAATTTATCGGGAATTAAAAAGTGTAATCCGATTAATGCAGCATCTACAAGAATAGTTGCAAAAACCGCCTGAAAAATTCCTATTACAGTCGCTTGTTTTCCAATCTTCCTAAGCTGCGAAAACCTAAATTCATTACCTATAGAAAATGCAATAAATCCCAATGCCACGTCGGGTATTATTCCATAGGTATGTATATCCTCCATGCTTACAAACCCCAAACCTTTTATGCCCAAAGCACCCAGAACATAAGGACCAACCAATATTCCGGCTACAAGATAGGCAGTAACGGCAGGCAGTTTTACAAGCTTTGCAAGACGAGAAAGCATAAGTCCCGCAAATAAAGCTACAGATAAAGTAAGCAACACTTGCATAAAAAATCCCCCTGAAATAGTAAATCTTAACCTGCTGAATTGTAGTCCTTTAATTTACTTTTGTCAAGGGGAATATATTTTATGTAGTTCAATCTGCTTTTACAGCTCTGCTGCAACCTCTCTTATTACCTTTTCGACCTGTGCTGCACAAATTGCAATACCATCTTCCGTAAGGTGAAGCATATCATCGCCTATATATCTGTTAACGTCGTCCTTCAGCAAGGAATGTAAATCATTTATTATAACGCCCTTCTCCTTTAAAACAGGAACAATCGCGGCATTAAATTCATTTACAACAGAATTTCTGTTATAGGGGTAGCCCTCTCTTACAGGAGTCGTAGTGGCAAAAATCAATTTTTTACAACGCTTGAGCAAAAGGTCTGCAAGTCTTGACATAATCTTAACGTAGTCTTCAATATCAGTAAACGTGCCGTCTCCGTAGAGTTCGCAAAGATCCCAATGGCCGTTATTCCAGTGAATAATATCACTGCCCTCAATCTCAGCTGCCCAATCCCAAAGTCCTCTGAGCGTATACTGGGCAAATCTGCAGTTGTCATCCGGCTGCCATACTACAAACTCATCCTTTAAATTTTCCTCAACGGTTTTACCGTAGCCGATAAGTCTTATCGAATCTCCCAACAATGTTACTTTTTTCATACTCATACCTGCTTTCTTTTTTATTATTCTTAAGAAGTTAAACTTCATCGTCTGCTTGTTCGTGTATCGTAAGAGTTGACATTTCAACCGGAAGTGCAAAGCAAAGACCATGCGCGGCAGTTCCGATACCTGCCTTTTCTTTTACTGCTTCCATCACTTTAACGGCAATGGATTTTTCAACGATACTGAGTACTATTTCTTTCTCGGTGTCAATCGTTATTCCGAGTATTGTTTTAGGCTTTGCAACAGAGCCGCGTGCATTGATAATTGTAGCTCCCGTTGCGCCGACTGAGCGCGCAATCTGCACTATTTCAGAGGAAAAGCCTGCATTTACTATTATATACAAAGCCTTGAGTTCTTTCATATTTACGCCCCCTTTTAAAATGCCAACCCTTCAACCGAAACGCTGAATGCAATTCCCGTATTCGGCTTATCAAAATGATAGTCGTTATGAAGTATATCAATAAGCGTTCTTGCGCTTGCTCTCTTTACCAAGCAAGAAATCATTGCCCTTGCGGGATCATCCCCAAAGCCGAAGGCGGTCGCCAAGGCGTTAGTCCCCGCAGAGCCGTGTCCGTATACTATATCAATACCGTGAGCACCATACTCACCCAGTAGCCTCAGAAGCTTATCCTTTTTCTTTTGGCTTGCAATAATTACAAAATACTGTAAATCATTCGTCGAAGACTCACTCATTATCTACGACCTCACTTTCCGTCAGAAAAGAATTTTCCTCATCATTCTCCAATACAAAGCACTCAAAGTCTTCAAAGGACTCGTCAATAGCTTCTGCCTCTGCACGCTTCAATCGAATATTATATATAATACCAAGCGCCTGTATTGCGATAAGCGGCGTAACCGATATAAATGAAATGATTCCAAAACCGTTTGTGAGTATAGACATTCCGGTTTCGTTTGCCTCAGCAACTGCTTGTGCGATACTGAGAGTAAGCGGTGTCAAAAATGCTGACGTAAGAGCTCCTCCCGTAACACCTCCCGAGTCAAATGCAAGCCCTACGAAAAGCTTCGGTGTAAATGCCATCATTACAAGAGCAATCGCATAAAGAGGCACCAAAAAATACAGAATATTGATTTCCGTAAGTATCTTAAGAATCGACAGTAACGATGCTACACCGATTCCCAAAGCAAGTGTAATGCGGATAGTCATATTCTTTATATGGCCGTTGGTAATCTCCTCAATCTGCACACCTAACACGGTAACTGCAGGCTCAGACACGGTGATTGCTCCTCCCAGGACAAAACCCAGCGGCAAGAGAAACCACTTAAACCAATCGGGACGTGAACCGTCAAAGAACATTTTCCCTATGTACTGTCCGACAAAGCCAAAGCCAAAGTCAATTCCAGAAAGGAAAATCAAAAGGCCCAAATAAACAGGAATCACACCCAAGAGAAGATTCACAAAAGAGCGTCTCGGAAGCTTCAGAAAGAAAATCAAAAACGGCACTGCAATAAGCACTATAGGCAGAACAGCAAGTGCAACATCTGTGATATTTCCAAAGATTATTTCCGAAAGACCCTTCCCCGTAGACAGTTCATATTGATTTTCAGGCGGAAGTGGGCCTCCTCGTGATACTTTAAGGATAATTCCGTAAATAAGCACCGCAATAATAGGGCCTGCGGATGAGATTCCGATAATGCCCAAAGAGTCGTCATTGGTCTTATGCTTTGAAAAAGTTGCTGAAATACCTATCCCGAGAGCCAATATGAACGGCACCGAAACATCCCCCGTCGTCGCACCGCTTCCGTCAAAGGCAAGTGCTACAAATTCGTTCGGAGAAAATGCAACCAATATAAAGACCACCAAATAAAGTACGGCGAATACCCATTTTATATTGATATCCTTAATAATTCTAAGCAACGCAACTGCAACACCTATACCAATACCCGTGCTCGTTATCCAAATAAACAGATTATTATCCACAAGCGGCATAATAACCTCAATCTGCTTTGCAAGAACGGAAAGAGCAGGCTCTGCAACCGTAGCCAGTAAGCCGAATACAAAGCCAAAGGACAATACAAAAAAGACCTTGTTATACTTTGCAAACGAGCCTCCTACCATTCGCCCGATAGGTAAAATGCTTGTTTCCAGACCTATCAAAAACAGTGCTTGTCCAAAAACAACGCAAACGCCACCGAAAAGTATCTTCAGATAATCGGCAGCGTTATCAAGCGGTGATATAAAAAGGCACACAATAACAATAAGTGCAAGCGGCAAAGAAGAAATAAAAGTATCCTTCACCATCTGAAGAAACTTTGACCTCATCCGCTTTTCGCCTCCTTAACCCTCGGTCTGACAACCAATCCTGCTTATTCTACCAATTATCGTATAGGTTGTCAAGAAGCGCAGCGGCTATTTCCCAAGCTCCATTGCAGTTCCGATAAAAAACGGAACGCTGTTTTCACAATCTATAAGCATATACACAAAAGGTCTGTTAAGAAGCACCTGTTTCGTCGGTATATCGGGATATACGCAGCTCTCGTCCATAATCTCCACTACGGTAGCAGCACCTGCTTTTGTACCCTTTTCGGCTACGGAAATAAAGGTTTTATGCAAAACGCGGCTTATGAAAAGATTACCGGCGCTTGACGTTCCGAGTCCGCTTAAATCTGCCTGCTTTGGGGCAAACGCACTTGGCATACCCATTTTCTTTAAAACCCCTGCCATATCGGTCTTATACTCGGTTTCAAACTTGGGTATCGCCGTATTAACAGTCGTAATCGTAGGGGTTGACAGCAAATTGTTTAAAGCCTTGCCGCTGAGCGAGGAAACGTACTCTTCAATGCTTATCCCCTCGTTCGGAAGCAATGCAACAAAAGCATACTTGCCGCCGCTGTAATATTTCATAAATCCCGTAGCTCTTTCATCCTCAAAATACCGACTCTCGGTTCCGTACATAAACTCCACGTTTTTCACAGTACCGTTTTCCATTGTAAATGTTCCCTCGCTTACAGAGTCCTCATTATAAGCCTCACTCCACTCAGCTTCAAATGCAAGTGCATTTACGAGGTACATAACAGCTTCAGCCGGAATACTATCCAATATGTCGGGTATCAGCTCATCGGTCTTTTCTTTTACCCAATTATTAATGTCCCGACAGGTTTGTTCGTTAAACGGAGCCTTATAAACATCCGCACCGTAATAATCCGCATTGGTCTGCAAAAAATTCTGATTTACGGTAAAGCGAGTATCCTCATTAAACCAAATTGAATTGGCAAGACAAAGCTTATACTTTTCGCCCTGCGGTAACTCTTTCACATAGCTGTAAAGATAAGAATTGAGTTCTTTCGTGTTCATGCCGAGAACACTTTCCATCTCGGCAAGAGTCTCTTTTTCAGCCCCGTTTGCAGTCATCGCCAAAGCACAAAGCACCGATAACGGTGAAACAAGAGTATTTTCACCATCATTTTTACTTTCCTTAAACAATCTGACCGCAAAATCAGTAACTTTTTCATTTTGTGTTGCTTCCGTACCCGTTGCTTTTACCACGTTTGGCTCAATATCCGTCATCAAAGGCTCAGCCGAAATCTTCTTCGCACAGCCGGTCACGTTAAAAATCATAATAATTACAAGAAGTAAATTAACGATGATCAAACAAATTCTTGAGTTTTTCATTGTAATCCCCCCTTTCAAAGACAAATTCAAGAAAACTTTTATTCAATTTCATTTCAATGCAGAGTAAACGTCTATCTCAAAATTTCGTGCAGTTATTGCACCGCTTCCTCCGTCATGACGGGAGTTTTTCATATACAGTCCAATAATTTGATTTGAAGGATCTATCCAAAAGTGAGTTCCGTATGCACCGCTCCAGCCAAAGCATCCTACAGGCAACGAACCGTCTTTCTCACCGTGTATAACACGCACGCCAAGGCCCCACCACTCATTCTCCATATTATACACCTGAGGTGTAGAAATCTCCTTTACGGCTTCCTCAGATACAATACGCTTCCCCTCGAAAATACCGCCGCCAAGGAGCATACGGGCAAAATTCAAATAATCATTCATGCTTGAAATCAGTCCGGCTCCGCCAAGATAATTATGTGCAGGATACCACTCAAATACACAGCCGTCGTACATCGCATCAACGCCGTTTCCGAATTCAAGCTTTGTATGCATATCCGTAACGCGGCTCCATTGGTCCTTACTTGGGGTAAAAGTTGTGTCAACCATATTACATGGTTCGAAAATTTCTTTCTGCAAAAAAGACTCAAAGGGCATACCTGCTACCTTTTGAATGATTCCGGTAAGCACGCTGAATGCACCGACACCGCTGTATTCCTGCTTCGTACCCGGTACAAAAGAAAGAGGCTGTCGTGATATAAATTCAACAAAAGCATCAACGCTTGCAACGTCTGACGGCGTAATACTCTTACAAGATTCCGCCCACGCTATGCTGCTTGCAATTCCCGACGAATGTGTAAGTATCTTTCGTATTGAAATTTTTGCGTCAATCACATCATCGCTGTTTGCCACTTTCAAGTTTGAAAATGCGGGATAAAACTTTTCCACGGTATCTTCGAGAGACAGCAAGCCTCTGTCTACAAGTATCATTGTCGCAACAGCAGTAATCGGCTTTGTCATTGATGCAAGTCTGAATAAGGTATCATCGGAAACCGGCCTGTTTTTTGCATTCATCACGCCGAAATGTCTTTTATATTTTATCTCGTCCTTTTGCAAAACCGCCACCGAAACGCCGTTAATATTGTAATTTTCAAAATCTGATCGAATGCGAGTCTCAATCGCAAGCTCTAATGCTTTATCATTAATGGTATGCATTCGAATACCTCCTTAAATTTATATAGACATATTATATCACATAAGAGGCATCTCCGCAACGTATTAGAGTTCTTACCTGTCATCGTACTTCCCATAAAAAACTATATCGAATTTAATTTGACGCAATGTTTACAGAAAAGCAAAAGGCTCCTGATAGCATGTTGCATTATTATGTAACAAACATTCACTTTTTTAGAGCCAATAAAGCGAATATTCAGCGAATTTGTTCAGCGAAATTTCGCTGAACAAATCAACCTTTACTTTCTCATTACCTTCTATTCTTACCTGAAATCCAGCACACGCCGAATTAGTAAAAAGTGAAGATATAAAAAATAAAAATTCCGCACACTTCCGTGTACGGAATTTCTTGGGCTCATAGTAAAAAAATGCAACTAATAGAATCACGGCGCAGCCACGCATGGAAAGTAGATGATTACATATCAATTCTTTGGATTGGATAAAGAAAAGCAAGTCTTGCGACTTGCTTTTCTTGGGACCGACACTCAAAATGGAACCGGTCTAAAAACC
>JAZPZG010000032.1:0-16949 GCA_045544575.1 Clostridia bacterium | reverse complement strand
CTATTTTCTTTCCTAACAGTGCGCTTCCCAAAGGAGATTCATTTGAAATTTTCTTAAGGAAAGGATCTGCCTCTGAAGAACCAACAATATAGTAATCAGCAACCTTGCCGTTTGAGGTATTTTCAAGTGTTACAACAAGACCCATGCGGACTTCATCGGTGTTTTTGTTTGTTTCGTCGATAAACTCCACGTTCTTAAGCATTTCTTCAAGGCGAGTAATCTCATTTTCGTTGTCGTACTGCGCCTGCTTTGCCTCGTCATACTCAGAGTTCTCGGAAAGATCTCCGAAGCCGCGGGCAATATCAAGTCTTTCAATAATTTCATTACGCTTGGCACCCTTAAGGTATTCAAGGCGTTCAACCAGGTCATCATAACCTTTTTTGGTCAAATGGGTAACGTTTTCAGCCATTTTGTTTTACTCTCCTTTTAAAAGTCCTGCCGGCTGCCGCAAAACAGCATGCAACTTGCATGTATATTGTCTTACGGCCCCGGCTGAAATATAGTTAATTATTATCTTTATAATACTTATTTAAGTTTTACGTAATTATTATCCTTGAGGATAACGTCATGAGCTCCGCCCTCTACAATACTGGTCGCAGAAACCATTGTGAGCTTAGCATTTGCGTGGAACTCGGGAATATTCATAACACCGCAGTTACACATCGTTGAACGGATTTTTCCGAGAGTTACGTCAAGGTTATCACGGAGTGAACCTGCATAAGGAACATAGGAATCAACGCCTTCCTCAAAAGAAAGTTTTGAAGCGCCGCCCATGTCGTAACGCTGCCAATTTCTTGCTCTGTTGGAGCCTTCACCCCAGTATTCTTTTACGTAAGTACCGTTAAGATTAATCTTAGCCGTGGGGCTCTCATCAAAGCGTGCGAAATATCTGCCGAGCATGATAAAGTCAGCGCCCATCGCAAGTGCAAGAGTCATGTGGTAATCATAAACAATACCGCCGTCTGCACAAAGAGGAATATAGATACCGGTCTCTTTATAATATTCATCACGTGCCGCAGCAACCTCAATAACTGCCGTAGCCTGTCCGCGTCCGATACCCTTCTGCTCTCTTGTGATACAAATCGAACCGCCGCCGATACCGATTTTAATGAAATCAGCGCCTGCCTCTGCAAGATAACGGAAAGACTCAGCATCAACAACGTTTCCGGCACCTACTTTTACTTTTCCGTTATACTCTTTCTTTATCCAATCAAGAGTATCCTTCTGCCATTCTGAATATCCCTCAGAAGAGTCAATACAAAGAACGTCCGCACCTGCTTCTACAAGGGCAGGAACACGCTCCTTATAGTCACGTGTGTTGATACCGGCACCTACCATGTATCTCTTGTTAGCATCAAGGAGCTCCAAGGGATTTTCTTTATGAGAAGCGTAATCCTTTCTAAAGACGAAAGATACGAGCTTACCATCCTTGTCTACGATAGGAAGGCTATTGATTTTGTGGTCCCAGATAAGATCGTTTGCTGCCTTAAGAGAAATGCCGTCTTCTGCGTAAACGAGTTTTTCCAAAGGAGTCATAAACTCGGAAATTTTCTCATCGCCTGTCATACGGCTTACACGGTAATCACGGCTTGTAACAATACCCAAAAGCTTGCCCGTAGCGGTTCCGTCATCCGTAACGGCAACTGTCGAAAAACCGTTTTCTTCTTTAAGCTTCAGAACATCATTCAATGTCTGGTCGGGTTTCAAATTTGAACGGCTCACAACGAATCCGGACTTGTGGTTCTTCACTTTACGAACCATTTCAGCCTGTTGTTCAATGGGCTGAGAAACGTAAATAAATGAAAGACCGCCTGATTTTGCAAGAGCGATTGCCATTCCGTCATCGGAAACAGCCTGCATAACTGCAGATACCAAAGGAATATTGATAGAAAGCTCCGCTTCTTCGCCTTTTTTAAACTTAACGATAGGCGTCTTTAATGAAACGTTTGCAGGGATATGATCTTTCGTAGTCAAACCCGGCAACAAAAGATACTCATTAAAAGTGTGAGACGGTTCAGGATAAATAAAAGCCAATGAAATTACCTCCCCTAAATAAATAAAACAGCGGCGCAGCACATCCGCTCCGCCAATAAATAAACCAAACCTGTGTAAGAATACACAGGTTTATTATACTTTGAAACCCCTTCCTTGTCAAGCACCGCATTACGACGTTTTTACGTTTTCGATAATAACGTTTTTGCACGTTTCATCAACGTCAAAGCCGTTTTCTCCTATTTTTTCCTGTGCAGGGAGATTCGTATTTTTTATGTAACGATTATTTCGGAAAACAAGATTTTCGGTATATCTTGCGTACAAGAAACGTTCTTCGTGCAATTCAAATTCATTATCCTCTATGATAATATTTTTGTGGTACGGAGTGTTGCCGCTTAGAACGTGAGGAGCAATCTGTATCACCGCACCGCCTGTGTACGCTGCATTTTTAAACTTGTTTCCTTTTATAAGAACGTCGTTTACCGGTCCTGACTCAAACCAATCGTTGCTGTCACCTGCAAAATGTAAAGCAAAAACCATATTGTAAAAAGTATTGTTTGTGATTACTGTTTTTTTTGCTGTTGCAGGCAGGAAGCCTCTCGGACGGTTATATCCGCTTTCGCAATTATTGATGTAAAGCTCAGGCATTTTTGTGAAATTTTCCACTACAAAGCCTTCCAATAGTTCGGGAAGTTGTTCCTCCAGCTCAAGGCGCAGATAATTCCCCGAAATCAAATGAGAGTTTTTCACGGTAAGCTCCGCAACAAACGTCATATCGCGGTTGTCAATAAATCGTATTTTATCACCCGTATCATAAAAGTTTATACCCATCTGCTGGTAATGTCCGAAAGTCAGCAAAACGGTATTATCATTTATTTTCCTGACAAGGCGCGTATATACACCGTGTATATTTCCCGCATCGTCAAGCATGTTAACGAATTTACAGCCCTCGTATCTTACGTAACCCATACAGTTTACAAAATGCGTTGCATCGGCAGACACAGAAAGGTATCTTCCCGAGCCCTCACGCGGCATCGCCTTAACACCTTCCACGGTCACGTTTTCACAAAGCTGACAAATAATACCCATCGCCGCAGTCTGATATAGTGTTATGTCTTTAAAAAGAATGTCTTTTGAACGGTTTCCGAAAATACCCGGACATTTTCTTCCGAGGCCCAACGTACAAACCCATTTATTTCCTACCTTATGAGTAGCACCGATACCGCCCTCAAAGCGAATTTTATTTTCTGCAAGCTGCACTGCATTTACGTATCGGTACATAGGGCTCAAAAACGAGCCGTCGTCCTCCTCCGGAAGATACACGAAGTACGGTTCAAGGTATGCAGAAGGAGAAACAGTTTCCTTGTCAAACTCGGTAACTAAAACCTTATCAAGTCTTATTTCCCAGCCGTCTTCTCTGCTGAAAAAAACAAGACTTCTTCCCTCTGCCCTTAAATTAAACTCATTCACATCATATTCAAGCTCAACAAAGTCCTCGCCTGAGTCCGTAATGTCCGCCTGAAAAAAATACGGCTGAGGATAATCAACCTTAAAATTTTTAAGAGTAACATTTTCGCTGCCGTCCAAAACAAAAGGAACAACCTCGCCGTGAAACATAAGCTCTGCGCCTTCACCGTCAATCGTTATATCTTTCATTCCGATAACAGGAAAAATAATTGATTTTTTTCCGTAGTCATTATTAGAAACATAGTATTCCTTTTCGAAGGCATATTTAGAATAAAAATGCAGCTCGTCGCCTCCGAGAAGAAGTGTAGAGCCTGGGTTGTTGCGACATTCAAGGAGAGCCTCCTGCACGGCAAGAGTCGCGTCCTTTCCGTCAAAAAGATGCTTGTAATCGTTTAATTTAACTATCATACTTTCCTTCTCCAATACAATTAATTTAACAGTTTTTCATTTTGTAACGCTTTATTTCCAAACTCTTTTGTTCCATAATTTCCAACAGCTTGTCATTCGGAGCAAAAAAGACACGATATGAATATCCGTCGGTTGCTCTCACGGTAAAGAAAAAAACATTTTCGGAATCATCGCCTATACAGCAAAGGCGTTTTTCATCTCCAACCTGTTTTTCCTTGCATGCTGCAAAAGCTTCGTCACGGGAAACGCTGCCGAAAGAACCGATTTCCTTAATCTCACACGACATCAACGTCTTACGGCTGGTCTGGTTTCTTATAACGGAGATGCTTAATTCTCCCCCCGCGGCAGAATACTCGTATTCTGTTCTAAAGTAAAAAATAACTTTTGTACACACGTATGCACCGCCGACAGCAATCAAAAGAGCCCAAAGAAGACCGCTCGGGCCGAATATGCCTATTGCAAAAAAAGAAAGAATTAAACAAAGAACAAGTATCCCCGAATATATAAGAGGTATTTTTTTGTTTTTAGCACCTTTAACAAACATTTCACATTTATCGTGCATACAATTTTTCTCCTTACCGTAAAAACTTTAAAGATATAATTATTTTACCATTTCTTTAAAATTAGTCAACCGATGTCATCAATAAAAAGGGCTGCCTTAAAGCAGCCCTTAACTCAAAACGATTAATTAATGATTATTATGCCTGCAATATCGCAGCGAGCTCCCCGTCCTTGCAGTCAATTTTTATAACAGTACCTTCACCGACCTTATCTGCAATTATAAGCTTTGCTACCATCGTTTCCACTTTGCTTTGCAAATATCTCTTGAGCGGTCTTGCACCGTAAACAGGGTCGTACGCACTTTCCACTATGTGCTCCTTTGCGGCATCCGTCAGTATAATATCAATATGCTTATCAGCAAGACGTCCCTTTAATTTTAACGTAAGAATATCAATTATCTTGTATATTTCCTGTTTTGTTAAAGGTTTATAAAATACCGTTTCATCCAGCCTGTTTAAGAATTCAGGACGAAAGCTGTGCTTTAAAAGAGACTCAACCTGTTCTTTGGCTTCCTCGGTTATTTCACCGTTTTCCGAGATACCCTCAAGAATGTACGACGAACCGAGATTCGAGGTAAGAATGATAATAGTGTTTTTAAAGTCTACAACTCTGCCCTGAGAATCGGTAATTCTTCCGTCATCCAAAACCTGAAGCAAAATATTGAAAACATCAGGATGTGCCTTTTCAATTTCATCAAAAAGGACAACAGAGTACGGCTTTCGCCTTACCGCCTCGGTAAGCTGACCTCCCTCCTCGTATCCTACGTATCCGGGAGGAGCTCCTACAAGTCTTGAAACAGAGTACTTCTCCATATATTCGGACATATCGATTCTTATAATATTTTTTTCATCATCAAAAAGCGTCTGTGCAAGAGCCTTTGCAAGCTCGGTCTTTCCCACTCCCGTAGGGCCGAGGAACAAAAATGATCCGATAGGCCTTGAAGGATCCTGAATACCTGCTCTTGACCTCAATATTGCTTCGCTCACCTTTGTGACCGCTTCATTTTGTCCTATGACACGCTCGTGCAATGTATCCTCCATGCGAAGCAGTTTTTCCCGCTCTCCCTCCATAAGCTTTGAAACGGGAATACCGGTCCAACGTCCGACGATTTCAGCAATTTCTTCTTCAGTCACACTGTTTCTAAGCAGACTCTCTCCTGTTTTTGTCTTGGCAGCAGCCTTTTCGTGTTCTTCAAGCTCTGCTTTTAGCTTGGGAAGCCTGCCGTACTTCAGCTCTGCCGCTTTGTTGAGGTCATATTCACGCTCTGCACGCTCAATTTCCGCATTTACCTTTTCAAGCTCTTCTCTGATGCCCTGTACTTTCAAAATGGCACCCTTTTCATTTTCAAGCTTTGCCATAAGGCTGTCAAATTCCGTGCGATTTTCCGCAAGCTCCTTTGTTATTTCATCAAGGTGCTGTTTTGAATACGTATCAGTCTCTTTTTTCAGCGCGGCCTCTTCAATTTCAAGCTGCATAATCTTACGCTTAATATCCTCAAGCTCTGCAGGCATTGAAGCAATCTCAGTCTTAATAATCGCACACGCCTCGTCAACAAGGTCAATTGCTTTGTCCGGCATAAAACGATCGGTAATGTAACGATTCGACAAAACCGCCGCAGCAATAAGCGCCGCATCCTGAATCTTCACGCCGTGGAAAACCTCATAGCGTTCTTTAAGTCCCCTTAAAATACTTACGGTATCCTCAACTGTAGGTTCATCTACGGTTACAGGCTGGAAACGCCTTTCAAGAGCAGCATCTTTTTCAATATATTGTCTGTATTCATCAAGCGTTGTTGCTCCTATACAATGCAATTCACCTCTTGCGAGCATAGGTTTGAGAAGATTTCCCGCATCCATGCTTCCCTCTGTTTTTCCTGCTCCTACAATTGTATGAAGCTCATCTATAAAGAGTATAATTTTACCCTCGCTTGCCTTAACCTCTGAAAGAACAGCCTTTAAGCGTTCTTCAAATTCTCCCCTGTACTTTGCGCCCGCAATAAGAGCTCCCATATCAAGAGAAAACAGCTTTCTGTTTTTAAGATTTTCAGGCACGTCACCTTTTACGATTCTTTGTGCAAGACCCTCTGCTATTGCTGTTTTACCCACACCGGGCTCTCCTATAAGCACAGGATTATTCTTAGTTTTACGCGAAAGAATTCGGATAACGTTTCTAATCTCGCTGTCTCTGCCTATAACGGGATCAAGTTTTTGAGTGCTTGCAAGCAAAACCAAATCATTTGCATATTTTCCCAAAGCATCATACGTCGCCTCGGGGTCATCCGTGGTAACCCTTGCACTTCCTCTTACCTCTAACAAGGCTTTTAGGACTGTATCATAATCAATGCGGTATGATTCCAATATCTTTTTTAGGTCTCCCATCGCCTTTTGAGTAACTGCAAGTAAAATATGCTCAACCGAAATGTACTGATCGTGCATACCGCCCGCAATATCGGCTGCGGAAGCCAAAATCCCGTCAGTCTCCTGAGAAATATATATTTTGCCTGCTTCTCTTCCGGGGCCCGTGACACGCGGAAGCTTTTCGAGAATACGCTGAGTATCCGAAATTACCGACTCGTTCTGAACACCCATTTTCTTAAAAAGCTGCGGTACCAGACCATCCTCTTGCAAAAGCATTGCCAAAAATAAATGCTCGGGAAGAATCTGTATATTGTTATTTGAAATGGCAAGCTGCTGAGCAGACTGCAAAACAGCCAAACTCTTTTTTGTAAAATTCTCTGCTTGAATATTCATAATCATGCGCCTCCGTTCGTCTTTTGACTTTGACTTTCTTTGACCTTTACAATTGAAAGTATATCACATTTTATACTCTTTGCAAGTATTTTTTACAAATTTTATAAAATTATTACAGAAATCAGAAAACGATTTCGATAACTAACAAAATTGCCAAAAAAGTAAAGTTTACAGCGCTGAACAAACCGATATAACGCTTTGCCTTTCCCGGACAATGAGTCGTGTATTCGCTGAAAGTGATAAGACTTGCAAGGGATGCAATAAGAGTTCCCGCTCCGCCTATATTTACTCCGATAAGTAAGTTTTGATAATCTTCGGTGAATTGAGAGAGCAAAATAGCACTCGGAACGTTCGATATTACCTGACAAGACAGCGTAGAAAACAATAAAGTGCTCTTATCCATCAAAAATGACATCGCTGAATTAACGACTTGTATTTGAGTCATGTTTCCCGCAAATATAAAAAAGCACACAAACGTAAGCAAAAGTGCGTAATCGACCTTTTTCAGGGCACTCTTATCAAGAAAGAAAACACCTGCAAAAATCACAAACAAGCCCACTAAATACGGCAAAACTCTGAAAACAATTGCAACGGACAGGGCGAACAAAACAATATAAATAATACAACGTACCGCCGGCAGCTTTTCTTTCTCAACGTTTTTCAATTTTACGGGTTCGGGCTTCAAAACAAAGCAGGATAAAGCAATAAGAAGCGTTGCAACCAGAAAAGGTCTGAGCATTATGGCAAAGAACTCGCCTGTGGGAATATTAAATTTTGTGTACAGATAAAGATTTTGCGGGTTTCCGAAAGGAGTGAGCATTCCGCCTAAATTTGCCGCAATGTTCTGCATAACAAAAACAAACGCCATGTAGCGCTCATTATTAGTTTCTTTAAGTACAATGTATCCTAAGGGCAAAAAAGTCAGCAATGCCATGTCGTCTGCTATCAGCATGGCACCAAAATAAGCAATAAAAATAACAGCCGTACCGCAAAGCCGTAAATTTCCCGTTTTTTCAACAATTATATGTGAAATCTTTGTAAAAAAGCCTATGTTTTTAAGGGCACACACTACCGCAAGTGTACAAAAAAGACAGGTAACAGTCTTAAAATCAATATATCCCACACACGAAGCAATACTCGGGCGGACAATCGCTGACGTAACAACCGCCGCACAAAAAGCAATGAAAAGCACGACGTTATTTTTTATAAACGTCGTAACAACATCAAAAGCATGCCATATTAAATCAAAAACAAAATGACCGAAATGTCTTGTTTTAACTGCCGTGCGGTATTTTCCTGTGTGCTTCACCGAAATCTGCCCCTTATCAATAAAAATCACGCCTGATAATGATAACAGATTTTAAAGCGTTGTCAACAATGAAATTTGACAAAGCTCGACTTTTTCCCGGGTGCAAACACGGTGCGGATAAGTTCACCTCGGCGTATCGTAAAAATCCTTTTAAACCTGCTCTTCTCGTCAGTTATATAAAACAAAAAACTTTCGGAGCGCGCAAGCCTGAATCCTTTTTCAAAGGAAGGAAACTCCGCTCTGAGCCTAAGTGAAATTTCAGAAGAAAAACCGGCTTTCTTTTTTCCGTATACAGAAGCCTTAAACACATCGCAATTATCCGTATTGTCCTTTTTTCCCGTGACAAACTCACCGATATTTTCATAGAAGCAAACGTCCTTGTCAAAGCACACAAGCATCACCGCAACAGCGGCACAGGCTTTGCAGAGAATATTATTAACCGAAGAGTCCTCCAACAACGCTTCTCTTTCCCCGTTTTTAGTGCGGTAATATTCAGAGTTAGCAGACATTGAGAGGTAGCAGACAAGAGCGCGTACAAAATTACCCTCTGGTATTTTCCCGTAATCAAGAAGCTCCACTGCATCCTTTATTCCCGCACTCAGGCAGGCAGCCTCAAAAAACTGTTTTTCCTTCCCCGCAAAATCCGTATTTCCTATCTTTTTTCCTTTTTTTTCGTAGTTGTAGTGAAATGATTTTTTCCCTAACATGCGTTTCCCCGTGCTGTGAGGAACGGAAGCGGCATCCGAAAGTGCGTGAATAGCACGACCTATACAATCATACGCAAAATCAATATCGCTTAATCTTCCGCTTTTTTTAAAGTTTACGGCATATAAAACCGCCATAGTATAGTTTTCCTCAGCAATCGTGCAGGCAGACTTCATATACTTTGAAAAAGGGCTAAATCCCGCTCTTTTGCAATACGGGACACTGTTTTTGTTCAACCGTTTTTTTGTAGGAATACAATAATGTGCACCGCCCGTAAGGTCAAAATCAATATCTCCGACGTTGTCCGGCGCAACCGCACCATTAATTATCAGGTCCCTGTAATAAAAAAATGATTCTGCCGTATCTTCAAATCCGTTTTTACGCAACAGCAGTTCTGCACCGCGAAATATTTCACGATGTGTTTCAGACCACCATGCCCTTGCACGGCATCTGCTTCCCAGAAGCAATGCAGCGAAAAAACACGAGACAGTTAATACAAAAACAAACAATCGGAGCAATGACTCTCCTCCTTAATCTCATCAAATCATCATAATAATTACAGTCAAAATTCAGGAATAACAATTTCAACTTCTCTTCCGAGTTCAGCAGATCTTGCAATCGCATCAATAATCGCCTGGTTATATATGATTTCGGATGACGGCACCGGCGCAACCCCTCCATTTCTGCAGGCATCTATAAACGCACGTATTTTGCCGAAGAAAAGTTCTTCAATGCTCATAGACGGAAGCAGAGGTATTTCTGTTTTAACGGCACACCCATCTTCATCCTTATACAACACCGGACAGCCGCTCATGGTTCCGTTCCAGCACTCGGTTGAGGGAATACGCAAGGCTCCCTCTGTTCCGAGAAAGACGGTATCTCCGGGAGTATCAATCTGCATAGCCCACGACGTAACGAAGTCAATCACAACGCCGCCCTCAAGTCTTACGAAGGCTGCGGCAAAATCCTCCACATCAAATCTTGCCGCATCCTCAGGATTATTATACGTAGGATTAGTCCCGAAATATGCGGATTTATAGCCGGAAGCAGTGAGCGGTTTCGGATAACCGATTGCATCAAGAACCATATCAAGCGCATAACAGCCTATATCACCCAAGGCACCGACGCCCGCTGTCTTTTTTTCAATAAAGGTTCTGTTTGGAATACCGCGCCGCCTTCCCCCTCCGATACGGATATAATAAATTTTACCCAGCTCTCCGGAACGGCAGATTTCCTTAATACGCTTCATGTTATTATCTATGCGCGGCTGAAAACCAATAGAAAGAATCTTTCCGCTTTTCTTTTCCGCCTTTATCATAGTTGCAGCCTCATCAAGCGTAACGCTCATCGGTTTTTCAAGCAAAACGTTTACACCGTGCTCGAGGGCATATATTGTACATTCCGCATGCGTGGCATTGTACGTACAAATACACACCGCATCAAGCTCTTCATTATCAATAAGTTTTCTGTAATCGGTATAACAGCGTACACCCGAAACACCGAATTCTTCAAAAAAGGCTTCTGCCCTACCCTCGGCAAAATCCGCCGCCGCAACAATCTCTACGTCTTCCATTTTTTTAATTTGCAAAACGTATCTTCTTGCAATACGACCTGTGCCGATAATACCCATTTTAAATTTCGAGTCCGCAACTTTGTTTTCCATTTTAATACATCTCCGAATATATGGTTACCTTGCTTTTTGTTAACGTAACTACAACAATAGTAATGCACAAGAAAGAATTTTTCAAGTAAATTACATGCGTAACCGTGTTGTTTTTTTGCGTTTTTTATTATCGACAAATACACTGACTGCATGATATAATGCTCGTCAGATATTCTTTAAGAGGTATATTATGGAAGAAAACGAGATACTTTATTATAAAGAACTGCCCTCTACCAATGACAAGGCAAAAGAGCTTGCCAAAGAAGGTGTCCATCCTTTCACAGCCGTTATCGCAGATTCGCAAAACAACGGCAGAGGCAGGAACGGCAGAAGCTTTTTCTCTCCGAAAGAAAAAGGCCTTTACATGAGCATTATTTTAAAGCCTGCCTTGCCTGCAGAATACGGTGTCAGCATTACAATAGCTGCAGCCGCAGCAGTTCACAAAGCCTTGGTTTCGTGCTTTGGAATACGTACCGAGATAAAATGGGTAAACGACCTGCTGATTGACAGAAAAAAGGTTTGCGGAATACTTGCAGAAGGCGTTGGGTTGCACAGGAATGCCGATGATAAAGCCGAGTTTGAATTTGTAATACTGGGTATAGGAGTAAATCTTTCAGACAGCATTGCCTTTCCCGACGAATTGAAAAGTAAAGCGGGAAGTCTTTGTGTGAGCGATTCAAACGATTCCGACAAGTTTTTCGAAGTTCGTGAAATGCTCGCGCAGAAAATAATCACCTTGATAAAAGAAGAAATCACCCTCATGGAAAAGAATTTTTTTGATAACGAAACACTTTTCAGCGATGATTTTATTGACTTTTACAACAAAAACTCCGCAGTATTCAAAAAAGAAATATTAATTTATGATTCCGTTGAAAGCAAAACTCCGCAAAAAGCTACGGCGTTAGGGATTGATTCATACGGCAGGCTTAACGTAAAAACAATTGACGGCACCGTAAAAAATTTATTTTCAGGTGAAATTAGTATAAGTTTGTAGGTTTACACACAAAAACTTTTATGTTATACTATCTGTAGTATTTTGCATATTGAGCAAATCATTAAACAATACATATTAGGAGATGAAAAGCGCATGAAAAATTATTTCAAGAAGGGCGTTGCTCTGCTTTCAGCAGTCGCGATCGGCTTTGGTACGCTCGTTCCTTTTGCGAACGCTTCCTCGTACAGTTTTGTAGGCGAGACCTCTAACACAACGTCTAACCTCATGGTAGGAAGCACCGATTCGGGAGCAGACTACACAAGGATAGTTCTCGGCAGCGGAGGAAGCTCAGGTTACGGTGCAAACCGCCTGATAAATATAGTAGAAGCTGACCTTTCAAATACGAAGCTCACAATGGACGTTATAAGTAACCATAATACGTCTACAGGCACGAACTACTTAAAGAATGCAAATACCGTAAAGAATGAGATTGAAAACTATTACAGTAACGGTGACAGCACTGTTCTTGCAGCTGTTAACGGTGACTGGATGCATTGGGCTCATTCAAGCGATATCAAAATAAGCGGAATGACTGCACAATACAGAGTTACAAGCGGTGTTACCATTTTAGACAGTGAAATTTGGTGCAGCCAGATTACCGACCAAGAAGTTCCGTACGACGGTCCTTATTCATTCGGTATCACTTCCGAAAATCAGCCCGTAATCGGTATGCTTGAAGTAAATACCACTATCACCATAAACGGAACAAACATTACAGCCGACGGTCTTAACAGAGCACCCGCAAACAACGCTCTTTACGTATACAACAACCGTCTGAATGACACAAACGGTGTGCCTTCGGATGCTTATGAGCTTGTCGTTACCGTGAATGGCTCTAATAAGTTTACTCACGGCGGCACTGTTACAGGTACGGTTTCTGCTATCTATGCAAGCGGAACGACTTCAAGACCTGCGGGACTTACTGACAATAATATCATTATTACCGCCCGCGGAACAAAGACTTCGCTTCTAAGCAGTTTTGCCGTAGGAAGCACTGTTACCGTAAAAACAGAGCTTAACGATATTTGGGGAAACAATCACCTTTGGGAGAAATGTACCGATGCTATAGGCGGTCACTTCATGATCTTAAGGAACGGTATGCCCTACGATACGGGACTTTATTCAAACACAAGCGAGTATCCCTCCAACATCATTGGATTTAAGGATGACGGTACGGTGATGATGGCGATGGTTACTTCAAGCTCTCACGGAAACTACGTTGGTCTTCAGTTCTCCGAAATGATTTCATTCTGTCAGGATATCGGATACAACACCTGCTTCCTCTTGGACGGCGGCGGCTCCACGACGATGGTTACCATAGAGGCCGGTTCATACGTTGAGAGAGCTTGCTATTCTGATGGCTCCGTAAGAAGCGTTTGGAATACACTTGCACTTCTTTATGATCCTACACCTTCTTGCACAAAGCAGGGCTCACTTGATCATATTCAGGCACCCGTAAGATTCAACCCCTTTGACATCGAATTTAAAGAAGGCATGGAATACGCTTTCAGCGGAAATAACAACTGTACGGCTTCTATCAGTGACGGAAATCTCGTACTCACCACAACAGGCTCTGATCCCTACGTAATGTTTAATTTCGCAGGAGCAACCGATACTGTAATGGCTAATACGTACAAATATATTGCATTACGCTACAAAACCACGGCAGGAAGCTCTGCTCGTACCTTCGGTATGTTCCCGTGTGCAGGAAGTACGCTAAACGCAACAGGCGACTGCTATACGAAATTTACCATGAATACCGGCGGCGAGTGGAAAACTGCTATCATCAATCTCTCGTCACTTTCCCTTTGGACCGGTAAACTAAACGGTATCAGACTCGACTTCTTTGAGGAAAACACCACAAACGGAAATCAGGTTATAATAAGCAACTGGGGCTTTGCAGCTTCCGCGGCTGATGCATCAGCTCTTGCAACAAAGTTCAGTGCGGCTGATGTCACGGACGAGCCTGATTTAGGACCTTGGGATAAGACCGTTTATCCTGTAATTTCCGATGACCTCGACGCAAATGAAACCACGTCAGGTTCAGAGGGAATGGGCGCACCTATCTACGTTGACAGAAACGGCGATATAGAAATGCAGCTTTACAGATGGGGGGCAAGCGGAGTTCCCGTATCATCCTACGTATACACAATGGAATCTGCTATTTCTGATGAGCCTGTAGCAGTACAATTTGATTTCAATTACGCTGCAGCAGGTGACTACGGTGTAGCAATCCGTATAGTGACCGACCTTACAAACGGCGCTGAGGCATGGAACTGGCTTAACCAGATAGCTGTTATAACTGCATACGGTGATACAGCGGCTTTGCAGGTGTGGAATGACTCCATTCTGGCAGACGGCAACGGCCGTAAGCTTACGGTTGCAAAGGAACTTGATGCGAATACCGATTACACAATTACGTTCGTAATAACGCCCGGCAGCAATCGTTACACAGTAGTAGTAAATGATGTTGTATGCGGCACGTATACGCATTTTGAAACACCCGGTGCAATTTACGGTCTTAGACTTGATCAGCACGGCTATGCAGAAAACGGCGAGGCTAATCTCACTGACGAGATGTACTACGATAATTTCGTAGTAGGTACTCTTACAGAAAGAAGTACTTCTACAGATGAACCCACTGATGAACCTACAGATGAGCCCACAGAGGCACCTACAGACGAACCTACAGACGAACCTACAGACACGCCTGACAATACTAAGTTGGGAGACGTTAACAATGACGGCAAAATAAACATGGCTGACGTTGTTGCTATAAGAAGATTCCTTGTAAACGCTTCTACTTATCCCCTTACTGTTGAGGATGCCGGTGATGTAAACGGCGACGGCAAAGTAAACATGGCTGACGTTGTCGCTATCCGCAGATATCTGGTAAATGCACAGACATATCCTATTTGATAAAGGTAAGGCAAACAACATCCGAGCCCGAGAACAAATCTCGGGCTCTTTTTTCAGGAGATGAAATTATATGACATTTTTTAAAAAATTTATTTACAGAGCAATTCCGGTTTTAAGCGCAGCATGTATTATATGCACCGCAACTCTGTCTGTAAATGCAGCAGCCGACTATCAATTTATCGGCATGGACGAATGTTCAACAAATGAGCTTAAGATTTGGAACACTGTGACCGGTGCATACTACACAAAAATACACCTTGGCAGCACCGGCAACGCAGGCTATGGCGCAAACCGTCTTATCAATATAGTCGAAGCGGATTTATCAAACACAAACCTCACTCTTGACGTTATAAGCAACCACAGCACACAATCAACGGGAGAACTTACAAACTATCTTAAAAACGCAAGCCCCGTAAAGACAGAAATTGAAAAGTACTATCAAAACGGCGACAGTACCGTTATAGCGGCTGTGAACGGCGACTGGATGCATTGGGCTCACTCAAGCGACATCAATATAAAAGGAATGACCGCAAATTACAGAGTTGCAAGCGGAGTTACCATTTTAGACAGCGAAATTTGGTGCAGCCAAATCACGGATCAAGAGGTAGTGTACGACGGCCCCTACTCCTTTGGCATAACCTCAAGCAATCAACCGCTTATCGGACAGGTAGAAGTAGTTACAAGCATTAATATTAACGGTACGAAGATTAATGCAGACGGCATTAACAGAGCGCCTGCAAACAACGCTCTTTACGTATATAATAACCGCCTGAACAATACAAACGGCGTACCCTCTGATGCATACGAGCTAGTTGTCACAGTGGACGGCTCAAATAAATTTACTCACAACGGAACTGTAACCGGAACGATTACCGCCATTTATACAAGCGGAACTACGAACAGACCTGCCGGACTTACCGACAATAATATTATCATTACCGCCAGGGGCTCTAAGACCAAGCATATCTCCTCCTATCGCTTAGGTGACACCGTAACCGTAAAGACGTCACTTCGCGATTTATGGGGCAATACAGACCTCTGGGCGCAATGTACGGAAGCAATAGGCGGTCACATAATGATTTTAAAAGACGGTCTCGCATTTGATTCCTCCCTTAAAATGAACACCTCCGAATACCCGTCAAACATTATCGGTTTCAAAGACGACGGCTCTGTAATGATGACAATGGTAACAGCCGACACCCACGGAAAATACCTTGGTCTGCAGTTTTCCGAAATGGTTTCTTTTTGCAAAGAAATCGGCTATAACACGTGTTTTCTTTTAGACGGAGGAGGCTCCACTACAATGGTAACCATTGACGCAGGAGAATACGTTGAAAGAACCTGTTATTCCGACGGCTCCGTTCGTTCTGTCTGGAATACCCTTGCTCTTTTATACGACCCTACTCCTCTATGCACAAAGCAAGGAGCGCTTGATTATATAAAAGAACCGGCAAGCTTTAATCCCTTTAATATCAAATTCAAAAAAGACCTTAGTTACGCTTTTACAGGATTAAACGGTGCTGAAATAAGCTTTACCGACGACGATACTTTGATGCTTACTTCAATAGGAACAAACGATGCATACGTATCATTTGATTTTACTGCCGCCGATGAAAAAGTTGATGCAAACGAATACAAGTATCTTGCGCTAAGATATAAAACCCAAAAGGCTGACGCAACACCTGAATTCGGATTATTTTTGTGTCCCGGAAGCATTACCGCTGCAACACCTAATTGCTACACAAAGTTTACTATGGATGCAGACGGCGAATGGCACACAAAAATCATTGACCTTTCTTCAGTTTCGGCATGGAAAGGAACTCTTAATAACATCAGGCTTGACTTCTTCGAGGGTAATTCCGAAAAGGGTGAAAGCGTTGAAATAAGCAACTTTGGCTTTGCAAAATCCGCTGCCGAAGCCTCTGAACTGATTAAAAACTTCGAATCAGCCTCGGAAGCCACTGCAGAACCGACAAACAGCCCAAGTGCTTCAACGTCAGACCCACAGGCAACCGCGTTACCTCAAACCAACGGCAACACTCCCCTGCCCGATGACAAAGACTCGGACAGCGGCTGCGGAAGCATTATCGGCACCGAAATTTGCATATTGCTTGTTCCCTGCATACTTTTTGTTAGAAAAAAGAAAAATGACTAAAATAATTTAAAAAATGAAGCAAACGG
>JAZPZG010000031.1:0-25532 GCA_045544575.1 Clostridia bacterium | reverse complement strand
AGGAGATACAATCTCGCTTCCTGTGTATGATTTTGCTTGCGGAATACGTAGAAAAAGCAGCAGAACCCTTACAAGGAAAAATAATACTTTGCTTGTAATAGAGGGCATTCAGGCAATGAATCCGTTGTTTGGAGAAGGGCTTGCCTTTTCTGAAGAATTTAACATATATATTTGTCCGTTTGACGGTTTTTCGTCGCCTGATGGTGAAATTATAGATACAAAGCAGCTTAGATTTATGAGGAGAAGTATTCGTGATATTATTGCGAGGCAGTCTCCTGTATCGAGAAATCTGGATATGTGGGGAGCGGTAAGAGCGGGAGAAGAGAAGTACATAAAGCCGATGAAAAGGTCAGCTGATTTTTTGTTTAATTCTGCATTGGAATACGAAATACTTTTTCACAGAAGCCGTATGGAACAAATTTTACAAGGTCTTTCGGAAAGTGACGTTAAGAGAATCGGCGAAATTGTAAATTTAAATGCACTGTTTTCTTTTGAACCCTGTCTGGACATTCCCGTGCCCGAACAGTCAATCTTTAAAGAGTTTTATGTGGGTTGACAATAATCTCAGAAAAGTGTAATATATGTGTGTATTTGTTTCGTTTTTAAAAGGACAGGCGGTGAATTTACATGGCTCAGATGGATGAGAAGAAAAAAACTGCATTTGTAAATCTCGGAAATCATAAAAGTTGTGCGGCTGAGGTTATTGCTTCGGTGTATTCTGCACTTAAGGAGCGCGGATATAATCCTATCAATCAGATCGTAGGGTATATTATGTCCGGAGATCCCACGTATATTACAAACTATAAAAACGCAAGGTCTGCTATAGCAGGCATTGAAAGAGATGAGCTTTTAGAGGAGTTTGTTTCGTTTTATCTCAGCCATATTTCGGAGGATAAGAATATAGGCTGATAATAGTGCTATAAGATTATCGGTTTTATTAAAAGTAAATGCGCCAGCTGGGGCCGATTGGTTACTCGGTTTGCGCTTTTTTTTGGAGGTTATGAATGGGTCGGTTGATGGGCTTGGATTACGGAGACAGCAGAATCGGTGTTGCACTTAGCGATCCTTTGTATATCACTGCTTCCGGAAAGTGCGTTGTAGACGGGACTAAAGGAATCAGATACGTTTTAGAGGAGATAGGCGGACTTGTACGTGATTTTTGTGTTGAGAAGATTGTAATCGGATATCCTATTAACATGAACGGAACACAAGGTGTGCGTGTAGAACGTACGGAAAAATTTATATCACGCTTCAGTGAGGAGTTTCCGGACGTTGAAATTATCCGATGGGATGAACGCCTTACAACGGTTGCCGCAGACAGGGCAATGCGTGAAATGGGTGTAAGCCAGAGAAAAAAAGGTGTCAGCGACATGCTTGCGGCTGCCTTTATACTGCAAGGATATCTTGACCACATACGTTGATCCAATTGTTATTTATTAAATTCGGGAAAGAGGAACATTATGGCTGATGAAGAAAAAATTGTAAATGAAGCAGACAATTCTCCTGCTGATGAGGGAGATGTTATACTTACGGATGCTGAAGGTAATGATTACCGTTTTATTTTTCTTGATTACGTAGAGTACCAAGAGAAGCTCTATGCGGTATTTGCTCCTGCCGATGCTGATTTGGATAATGAGGATGAGGAACTGAGTGTTTTTGTAATGGAAGTTGTAATGGTTAACGAAAACGTTTCTTTTAATCTTATCGAGGATGATAAAATCGCAGAGGGAGTAATTGCTGCCTTTTATGAAGGTGCGGAAGCTGAGGAAGTATCAGAGGACTGAAAAATTTCAGATTACGGAAGCTGCATTAATGGTACAGGGGGACTTTAATTGAAGCATTTTTTTATAATTAATCCTGCAGCAGGAAAAATCAGCGTTGTTAATTGCCATAAAGGTATTGAGAAAGCCTGCCGAAAGCACGGCATTGAGTTTGAGGTTGCTGTTTCTGAGTGTAAAGGCGATGTTGAGCGTATCGCAAAAGATGCAGCGATACGCGGATTTAATCGTATATATGCAATAGGCGGAGACGGTACTTTAAATGAAGCTGCAAATGCGATAATAGGCCATATAAAGGCTCACAATGACAGTGACATTGCCCTTGTTCCGGTTGCGGCAGGTACAGGAAATGACTTTGTAAGGAGCTTGTCAAACCCCTCAGTGTACTCCCGTTTTGCTTCCGGTGCAAAAAAACAGGATGCATCAAAAAAAGAAAAGGACGGCAGTGCGTGGGAACCGTATATCTCAGCAGTTATTTCCGGTAAACGCAGGGTTATTGACTGTGCTGCAGTTAACGACAGGTACTTCATAAACATTGCTTCCGTGGGAATGGATGCATGCGTTGTCCGTAATGCACTTCGATATAAGCAAAGCAAATTCTGTCCGGATGCTTTATCATATATTGCCAGTGTTTTTTCTACTTTTATAAATTATGAGCCGTTTGATTTTACTGTTTCTATTGACGGCGAGCCCCCCGTTCGCGGAGAATACACTTTAATCGCCGTTGCAAACGGAAAGTATTACGGTGGAGGAGTAATGCCGGTGCCGCATGCCGAACTATGCAATAACGGCCTTGACGTTTGTATCGCAGGGAAGATTAAAAAGTCTCAGGTATTGAACTTTTTCCCTAAATATGCGAAAGGAAAGCATCAGAATATTCCGATTGTAGATTTCAAGCACTGTCGGGAAATTACAATAACTTCACCGGTAAATGTTTTTGTTAACGCAGACGGTGAGCTTTTCGAGACTGACACTGCAAACTTCAAGCTGATGGATTTTAAACTTCCGGTAATAGAGCTTTCATAATATAAAATTTTACTATTTACAAAAAAATACTTGCATTTATATAAACCTTGTGGTAGAATCATCATTGCTGTTACGGAAGGTACTCTGCAGTCACGATGCTTTTACGTTGTCGTATTTGTTGTAAGCGGGTATAGTTCAGTGGCAGAACACCAGCTTCCCAAGCTGGCTATGGGGGTTCGATTCCCCTTACCCGCTCCAATTTCATATTTGCCTCCATAGCTCAGTAGGTAGAGTGCATCCATGGTAAGGATGAGGTCATCAGTTCGATCCTGATTGGAGGCTCCAGAAGACGGTTTGATATAAGGCCGTCTTTTTTTTACACAAAAAGCAGTTTAATGTTTCTTTTGGGAAATACTTGCTAAAATTTGGGAAATAATATAAAATTAAATTGTAATTTTGAAAAGGAGTTTCTTTATGTCTGTAGATGCCGCAAGCGTTATCGCGAAACGAGTTGCTGATTTTTTAAATATCATGTCTAAAAGACTTCCTGACGATGTTTTTGACTGCTTGTGCGACATGCGGGAAAGGGAGTCCTCGGAGATTGCACGCTCAGTATATGACTGCATGTTTGAGAATATCTACGAAGCGATACGTCTTGACAGACCTATTTGTCAGGATACCGGACTTATTCAGTTTTTTGTGAAGGTTGGTGCGAACTTTCCGTATCTTTCGGAAATAAGCGGGGCGCTGCGTGATGCGACTGAAATCGCTACTTTGGAAACACCTTTAAGACCGAATGCTGTTGAGCCTTTTATTGAGAAAAATACAGGAAATAATATTGCAATCGGTTCCCCATGGATAGAGTGGGAGATTGTTCCGGAAAATGATGAGCTTTGTTTAGAGGTATATATGGCAGGCGGCGGATGCAGTCTGCCCGGAAAGTCTTTGGTGCTTATGCCGTCTGCAGGGTACGAAGGCATTGCAGAGGTTGTTTTAGATGCCGTTTGTGAACGCGGAATAAATGCCTGCCCGCCTTTGCTTGTAGGTATCGGTATCGGAACCTGTGCGGATTCTGCAGGGATTCTTTCAAAAAAAGCGCTGCTAAGAAAGATTGGAAGTCGAAATCCATTACCGCAGGCTGCTCATCTTGAAGATTTGTTAAAAGATGCTATAAATAATATCGGGATAGGGCCTAATGCTCTTACCGGAAATGAAACTGTAATCGATGTGCACGTGGAGTATGCTGCCCATCATCCCGCTACTCTTGCAGTGGGCGTGTCGTTTGGGTGCTGGGCTACCAGACGTGGTTGTATTGTATTTGATAAGGATTTAAATTTTAAAATCTTATCACATGAAAAAACTTTGAATTTGCGGTGAGGGGTACATTATGAACGTTTCTGAAAAAAATATTGAAAAGAAAGTACTTCACACACCTTTTTCCGAAGAGGAAATAAGGACTCTAAAGTCAGGCGATGTAGTATACGTAAGCGGAACTATGTTTACTGCAAGAGATGATGCTCACCGAAGATATGTAAAAAATAATATTTTACCTGAAACCGAACTTCAAGGAACAGCGCTTTATCATGCGGGTCCTATAGTAAGTACACAAGACGGAAATACGTACGATATGGTTTCTTGCGGACCTACGACAAGTATGCGTATGGAAAAGTTTGAAGCTGAGTTTATAAAAAAGTCAGGTGTACGGCTGATAGTAGGAAAGGGTGGCATGGGTAATGATACTGCAAAAGCCTGTGCAGATTTCGGTGCGGTACACTGTGTATTCCCAGGTGGGTGTGCTGTTGTAGCCGCAAAATGCGTTGAAGAAATCAGTTGCGTTGAATGGCTTGATCTCGGGATGCCGGAGGCACTTTGGGTGCTTAAAGTAAAAGAGTTCGGTCCTTTGATAGTTAATATTGATACCCACGGCGGAAACCTGATATCCGAAAATAAAAAGCAGTTTGATTTCAATAAAAAAGCTCAGCTTGAATTTCTTTCTGACGATTTGAGCAATATGCACTAAAAGAGTAAAAGGTTGGTAATCCGTGAAAACGTTTATTATGATATGCTTTGTTGCATATGTGTTGATAATGAATACAGTTGGTCTTCTGTCTATGTTAGCTGACAAACGTAAAGCTAAAAAAAATCAACAAAGAATATCAGAAAAAAACTTGCTACTCATTGCCGCTGCAGGAGGCTCTTTCGGTTCATATTTAGGAATGAATATGTTTCGTCATAAGACTAAGCATTTAAAATTTACGATTCTTGTTCCGCTTTGTTTAGCAGTACATATATTTATTTTTGCATTTTTGATTTGGAGGTTTATACTCTGATGGTTGTACAGTGGTTTCCCGGACATATGGCAAGGGCAAGACGTGTTCTTGCAGAAAATTTAAAATTAGTGGATATAGTGGTTGAGCTTGCAGATGCAAGACTTCCGTTTAGCAGCAGAAATCCTGAAATTGACCGTATTTTGGGAAATAAGCCGCGCGTGATTGTTTTTAATAAGGCTGACCTTGCTGATCCTGCCGTGAGTTCATATTGGATGAATTATTACAGAGGTAAGGGTATACATACTGTTTTTACGGACTGCAGGACGGGTGAGGGCGTAAAGAAGGTTATCGATGAGATTACCGCTGCGATGGCAGAAAAGGTAGCAAGACTTATTGAGAAAGGTCGCAGAGAACCTGTTATACACGCTATGGTTGTGGGTATTCCGAACGTAGGAAAGTCCTCTTTTATTAATCGTGTTGCAGGAAAGTCAGTTGCCGTTACCGGAGACAAGCCCGGTGTTACCAGAAATAAACAGTGGCTTAAAATGAACAAGGATATTTTCCTGCTTGACACTCCCGGACTTCTGTGGCCTAAAATTGAGAATCAAAGGTCTGCAGTAAAACTTGCATGCAGCGGTGCGATTAAGGATGATATATTGGATACGGGAGAACTCTGTGCTTTTTTACTGTGCTATCTGGAAGAACATTATCCTGAGGCGCTTACGGAGCGGTTTAAAATCGATCTTACCGAAGATTCTGATACCGATGAAGATGACATGTATATGTCAGAAAGTGTTGTGGGAAGTGATATAATCAGGCGTGGTGTAAGGCTCCTTGAAGCGTGCGGAAGAAAAAGAGGCTGCTTGCTAAAAGGCGGAGAGGTTGATTATAACCGTGCAGCGGCACTTGTGCTTGATGAGTTCAGAGCAGGAAAACTCGGTCGTATTTCTCTTGACCTTCCCGAGGTTTTAAAAGAAGAGGAAGATCTTCAAAAGAGACTTGCGGAAGAGGCTTTGAATAATCCTAAGAAAAAGAAAGGTAAGAAAAGAAAATGAGCAAACTTGTTCCTGCAAAACTTGACCACGCAGAACTCTTAAGGTTTGAAAAGGAATACAATGGAAAAGGCTTTCAATTTGTATGCGGTGTAGATGAGGCGGGCAGAGGTCCTTTGGCAGGTCCTGTAGTGGCTGCTTGTGTGGTTTTTGACACAAACGAAGCATACCCTGATGCAAACGACTCCAAAAAACTTACCGAGAAACAGAGGGAAAAGCTCTACGATATTATTATTTCATCATGTAAAGCCTATGGAATCGGTATTGTAGATAATAACGACATTGATGACATCAATATTCTTCAAGCCACTTATAAGGCTATGAGGACTGCTGTTTTAAATGCAGAAGATATGCTTGGAAAGCCTATTGAAGCAGCTCTTGTTGATCATGTACATATACCGGATTTACCCTTGCATATTGAGCAGTGTTCAATTACACACGGTGATGCTCTTTCCGTGTCTATAGGCGCAGCTTCTATTATAGCAAAAGTTACAAGGGACAGGCTGATGGTGAAGCTTTCCGAAGAATATCCGGGATACGGTTTTGAAAAGCATAAGGGATATGGAACAAAAGCACACTATGAGGCTATCAAAAATCAAGGGATTTCTCCGATACACAGAAGGTCTTTTTTACGTAAAATCATAGAGAACTCCTGATACGCGGAGGGGCTTACTGTATGGAAAATACAAGATCGCTCGGAAGAATAGGAGAGAATTTAGCAGCCTCCTATTATGAGTCGTGCGGATATTCGGTGCTGTGCAGAAATTGGCGGTACAGAAAATTAGGCGAACTGGATATTATAGCAGAAAAAGGCAACGTTTTAGTTGTTTCCGAGGTAAAGCTCAGAAAAGATTGCTCGTTTGCGCCCGCAAGCGCTGCCGTAAATTTAAAAAAACAAAAAAGAATAAAGCTTCTTTCTGAAATTTACCTATTACAAAATCCGGATTTGTTGCAAAAGTATTTACGCTTTGACGTAGCACAGGTGGATTTCGGCGAGAAGATAAAAATTGACGTTATAACCGATGCCTTCTGAAAACTTTACATGCGGTTTTCAATGTGTTAAAATAGGGGCATATGTTTGTTTTATGTAGAACAGAGGGAGGGCAAAATGAAGTCCGATTTTTTTCAGAATTTCAGCTTTGGGAAATTTATTATATCCAATCTCAGCGGATTGGTTTCTGCTTTTGGACTTGCAGTAGCCGTAAGTTTAATTTGCCGGTATAATTTTTTTCTCATGCTTATCCTTTTTACGGTTGTTTATTTTGTGTTGGGAGTAATGATAGAGTACCTTCTGGTTGCCCTGTATATTGAAAAGGCAAAAAAAGTATCCAAGAAAAAGAAGAAAAAGACCGTAAATACGACTGCTAAAAATATTCAGAACAAAAAGGATTCTTCTTCTTTAACCGGACGCTACGCTGCGCAATTACGCAATAAAAAAGTAAAGCTGATGCCTGCCGGAAAAGATACTCTTGTTGCCGTTGCTCAAGAGCATTGTATAAACAGCGAATCCGCTGAAAACGGTGAAAAAGAAACTAATGGAG
The DNA here is from genome assembly GCA_045544575.1 of Clostridia bacterium. Taxonomy (GTDB): domain Bacteria; phylum Bacillota; class Clostridia; order UBA1212; family UBA1212; genus RGIG8523. The sequence goes on along the minus strand of JAZPZG010000031.1, from coordinate 17,925 downwards.
AAACTGCCTGATTAATGCAACAGGCTTAAATTTTATATAACAGAAAATTTCCGAGGAGTATGACAGAGAGTGGAAAATAAGTTTTCAATTGAAAAATTTGTTCAGGATTCTGTGCCGAGTATTGAAGCAAATGACAGGGATTTTCGTAGCATAAGTGATGAAATTGACAAAAGAATCAGCACGTCAGGCGGGAGCAGGAGTTCTATAATCAGCGACCGTATTAAAAAGAAACTTGACAGAATAAGAAGCACGATAATGCTGGATACAGAGGCTGATGAATTTAGTGCTTCCGGAACGATAAATTCTGTTTTGGTTACTCAAGCGGCGGAAGTAGCTGCTTCGTCGGACGAAGATTTCGTTTTTGAGGATGACGTAACAGAAGAGTATTCAGCTTCGGAGAATGATATAAAAGGCGATTCCGGTGATGTGTGGACGGGAAGCGTACTTGACAGATTGCGTGCTTTTGGATATATAAACGTTGCCGAACAGCCTGCTTCGGTAAATATTGAAATTGACAGTGATGCGATTCATGAGGATGTTCAAAAGGAAGAGCAAAATATTTCGGAAGAAAAATTTTCAGAGACTAAAACAAAAGCTTCAGAGAAAAACGTTGAGAGACTTTTCAGGCAAACCGAGCGTAATGAAAATATTACAAGAATGAAGAAAGCCAAGGAGAATATATCCGTTGCACCGCAGCAGGTTGTAGGCTATGAAAAGCTTTCCGTTTTACCCAAAAGACAATACGTATATCCTTCAGTCGATTTGGTAAGACCTGATAATATTGAAACTATTCGCAGTGTTGACGCCTCGGAGACATTTGCGGAAGAAACACGATTAAAAGCACAGAAGCTTGTTGATACTTTTAAAAGCTTCGGCATAGGGATTACTATAACAGGCGTTACAAGAGGTCCGTCTGTTACAAGATTTGAATTTCAGCCGGAGATAGGTGTGAGAATCAGCAAGATTGTGGCGCTTACGGATGATATCGCACTAAGTCTTGCGGCATCCGCAGTTCGAATGGAGGCTCCCATCCCCGGTAAATCCGCGATAGGAATCGAGATACCGAATGAAACGGTAGATACGGTCTATTTTTATGATGTAATTAACTCAAATGAATACAGAAATGCAAAGTCTAAAATATCATTTGCTCTCGGCAAAGATATTGAGGGTAAAATTATAGTTGCTGACCTCGCTAAAATGCCTCACGTGCTTATTGCAGGTTCAACGGGTTCAGGTAAAAGTGTTTGTATAAATACGATTATCTCAGGAATTCTGTACGGTGCATCTCCTGATGAAGTAAAGTTTATTATGATAGACCCGAAGGTCGTTGAGCTCGGAATGTACAACAATATTCCTCATCTTTTGATTCCCGTGGTGACAGAGCCTAAAAAGGCGGCTTCTGCATTAGCTTGGGCTGTCGGTGAGGTTGAGAGACGTTATCATCTGTTTGCGGAGAACAGTGTACGAGATATCTTTTCTTTTAATAAGGGAGTTTCTGAGCGTGACGATATGTCACATTTGGAAAAAATGCCGCAGATAGTAATTATTATTGATGAGCTTGCGGATCTTATGATGGTGGCCTCACAAGACGTTGAAAAATCAATCATACGTCTTGCACAAAAGGCGCGTGCCGCAGGTGTACACTTGGTAATTGCTACACAAAGACCGTCTGTTGACGTTATTACAGGCCTTATTAAAGCCAACATACCGTCCCGTATAGCTTTTGCCGTTGCATCATCCTTTGATTCAAGAACGATTCTTGATTCTATAGGTGCCGAAAAGCTTTTGGGAAGAGGAGACATGCTGTATCACCCTATTGGAATTACGAAATCAAAACGAATTCAAGGAGCGTTTATTTCGGAGGCAGAGGTTGAAAGAATTACTGAGTTTGTTAAAAATTCCTACGGTGCGCCCTTGTTTGATGAAACGGTCAAACAAAGTATTGAGCGTGCTGCAGAGGAAATGCAAAAGGGAGCTTCTGCAAAAGCTCAGAAGAATGATGCGTGCGAGGAACTTCCGGATGCTGATGAAGAGCTTGTTATGATGGCTGCAGAGTTGGGACTCAAACAAAAACAGCTTTCCGCATCGAATCTGCAAAGAAAGCTGAAGTTAGGTTATTCACGTGCCGCCAGGATAATAGACCGTCTGGAGGAAATGGGATTTTTGACTGAAGCAGACGGAAGCAAACCACGGCAAGTTCTTATGACGGAAGCTGAGTGGATTGAGTATAATAAGCCGTTTGAATGTGAAGATGAAGCTGAGATTGATGAGCCCTAAGACCAATATACTCTAAATGATTTTTTAATCGCTAAGCTTGAATTGTTTTTCGATTTGTCTGCGCGGAAGGATTACTATGTGACCGCATTGACAGCACTTTATTTTTATATCGGCACCCGTGCGAAGGATTTCCCATGTATCTCCGCCGCAGGGGTGCTTCTTTTTTGATTTTACTGTTTGACCTGTAATAAAATCCATAATTAAATTCTTTCTGTGAGTAAAATAAATGTCTTTTATATGAAAAATTCTTTAAAAAGCGCAACTGCATATGCTTGATCTGCTACGGAACAAAGCTCCCTTGCTGAGTGCATTGCAAGCATGGGGTTTCCGATATCGGCTGTGGTAATTCCTAATGCTGCCGATAACATTGCACCGATTGTGCCGCCGCCTCTGGAATCACTGTTGGCGCTGAATTGTTGGTAAGGTATATTTGCTTTCTTGCAGAGCGCAACAAATTGTGCTGAAGCGTAAACAGAGGTTGCATAGTTTTGATTGGATGCTGTTTTGAGTGCAGGTCCTTTTCCCATATACACAGAGTGATGTGGGTCTGTTTTTGAGGGGTATGCAGGATGCTTTGCGTGTGCCATATCGCTTGAAAGCGCAAAAGACTTTTGCATTGTATCAAGAAACTCGGCATCGCTGTAATCATTGTTTGTCTTTCCTGCAGCCGCTGCACATACCGCTTTGACAAGCACCGGAGTAAATACACTTCGTGCTCCCGAATGTGAAAGCGAGCCACATTCTTCATGATTAAAAGCAAATGCAATGCACGGGATGATTTCTTCTTTTGTCGAAGTTTTTTTCTCTGAGGAGGAAGTTGTTGTATTTTCACAAAGTGCAGTGAAAATTGCATGCACCATTGATTTGTCATCAAGTCCGGGTGCTGAAATAAATTCATTGTTAATTCCTGAAAAACATGCAGGAGCGGCATCGGTAAGGGCTATATCAAAGCTCAGAATGTCATCAGGATCGACCGGTGTTCCGCACGCTGCCGAAACTTCCTTTGCAAGGTATTTCAAAAACGCGGGCTTCTCTGATTCCGAATGTTCCGAGAAGAAGGGAAGCAGCTCGTTTTGTATGCTGAATTTTGCACCGTCGTTAACGTCGCGAACAAGATGTATGGCGGCACTCGGAATCACGAGGGTAGTATCCTTTACGTCAATATCAACGTATTCTGCTTTTTTTGAAGTCGAGTGCATAAAAGCAATTCTTCCTGCCAGCTTAAGAGGTCTGTCAAGCCACGTGTGGTGGATTGCTCCTCCGTAGAATTCTACGTTGAGTCTTTCCGGCTCGTTAGCTCCGGAAAGACGTGAGGGATTAGGCTTTATGCGTAATCCGGGACAGTCGGTGTGTGCACCGGCAATTTTTACTCCGTTTGAGAGGGTGTTTCCTTTTATAAATGCCGCAATGCACGCCTCTCCGAAAACCGTATAATAAAGTCCTCCGTCGGTGAGGTTTGGTGTTATTTCGCTGAGAGATATTTCTTTTCCGCCTGCGGCTCTCAGTCGTTTTTTTAATTCCGACACCGTTGCAAAGGGTGTCGGTGCACTGTTTAAAAAGTCAATAAGGTCACGGGCAATTTTATTTTGCATAACTGTCTCCTTTTTTGCTTAGAGCAAATAGCTGGGCAAATCTTGTTTTGATTTATCAGATGCATTTTTTTTCTTTTCAAGCTCGGATGATGCAGTGAACTTTGAAAGCTCAGAGGCTAAAGAAGCTGCTTCTTCGTCGCTTATTTCAAGTATTTTTGCAGTTATCTCATCTATGCCGAGCTTTTTTGCGGCAAAGACTCTTTTATGTCCGCTGATAATACGGTACACGTCGTCTGCTTTTCGTAAAACGACGGGCTCTATGATTCCGACTTTTGCGACAGACGCAATGACTTCACTGCAAATGCGACTGCACTCAAGACTGTTCTCGGAATAAGTAGATATGATTTTTGAAACTGGAACATTGATGAACTCAGCTGTGAGTTTTTCTCCCGAGGACTTCTTTTCGGTTTTTGTTTGCACTGTAACCTTTGTATTATCGTCTTGTCCTACGGAGAATAATGCCGAGTTCTCGGCACTGTTTTTCTTTCCGACCGCCTTTTCCGCACGGCTTATACTGCTTTTACCTATTGACAATTGAATCTACCTCCTTAGCAAGTGCCATGTAGTCTTCAGAACTTCTGCATTTACTGCTGAAGGCAAGTACCGGCTTACTCTCATCCTGTGCTTTTTCAATATTGACGTCAACTCGTATGTATGAGTTGAAAACATACGTGTCGGCTTCTTTTAACGTTTCCATGGTCTGCTTGAAGTAATTTTTTCTCTCGGATGCTTTTGTAACTGCAATTCCCATTATTTCAAGTGAAGGTGCAATTTCTCTTATTTGCGCTATGAACTCAAACATATTTGCAAGACCGAAAAGTCCCCAGGGACTTGCCTCCACGGGGATGATTATGTAATCCGAGGCTGCAAGAATGTTAATAACCCAGGTTCCGAGCATGGGGGGCGCATCAATCAAAATGTAGTCGTATGTGTTACTTTCTTTTACTTTCGCCAGGCATTTCTTTAATACAAATTCTCTCTGCATTTTTGTAAAAAGTTCAAACTCAATGCCACTCATGAGAGTAGACGAGGGGATGACGTCTATGCCTTCGTATTTTGTAGAGGCAATACATTCGGTGAGGTCTTTTTGTGCTTTTATTGCCTGAAAAAGATTATGTTCTCCTTGTGCAAGGTCAAAAACCGTATCTTCATCAAAATATGACAACGAGAGATTGAGCTGCATATCCGCGTCAATCAAGAGGACTTTTGCACCGAGCTTTGTTAAAGCGTATCCCAAATTTGCGCAGGTGGTCGATTTTCCGCTTCCGCCTTTGTTATTTGCAAAGCATATTACACGAGTTTTGCGTGACATGGTAAAAACTATCCTTTCTGTTTGGATTCGTGGCAGATTATGTCTATAAAAGACGATTGCCTGTGAAATAATATATATTAATTTTATCACAATTTTCAGCAATCTTCAATACACTATAAAAATTATAAAGCTGTTTACAAAAAGCCGGGAATATGGTAGAATAATTAATATTTGGAAATATAATGAAGGAGACTTTCTTTATGGAGAGAAAAGATATTGACAAAAAGTATATGTGGAAGCTTGAAGATATTTATCAGAGCGATGAACTTTGGGAAAATGATTTTAAGCTTGCATATGAAAAAGGCATAAAGTTTGCAGATAACAAGGGGTCCGTAGGCATTTCAGGCAAGAAGCTTTTGAGTGTTCTTGAAGAGTACGATGAGTTTGTACAGGTTGCCGAGAGACTTTTTGTGTATGCAAGAATGAAGCTTGATGAGGATAACAGAAATTCAAAATACCAGGAAATGACGGCCAGAGTAGGGGCTATGCTTGCCGATGTTTCTTCAAAAAGTGCGTTTTTAGAGCCGGAGCTTACTGCAATACCTGAGAAAACATTGAAAAATTATATGGCTGAAACTCCCGGCCTTGAGCTTTATGAATTTGATTTTGAGGACAGATTGAGACAAAAACAGTATATCCTGTCTGAGAAGGAAGAACGCATAATGGCGCTTGCTTCCGAAACGTGCGGAGTGGCATCTGATGTCTTCAGAAAGTTCAATAATGCAGACATAAAATTTCCTAAAATCACGAATGAGAACGGCGAGAAGGTTCAGCTCACTCACGGAAGCTTCGGTACGTTTTTGGACAGCAAGAACCGCCGCGTACGCCGCAATGCATTTAAGGGAATGTACAGTGCATATGATGCATTTAAAAATACGCTGTCAAGCATGTATGCAGGCCAAGTGAAGAGCGACTGCTTTAAAGCAAGAGCAAGAGGCTACAACAGCTGTATTGAAGCATATTTGTCATCTGATAACGTTGACGTGAGCGTATACAACAATTTGATAAATGCCATAAATGAAAGTATTCCCGTGCTTTCAAAATATCTCAAGCTCAGAAAGAAAGCACTCGGTGTTAAGACTTTGCACCTTTATGATTTATACACACCCATTGTAGACGTGCCTGAAAAGAAGTATACGTTTGAAGAGGCGTGGGAACTTGTTATGGAGGCCATTAAGCCATTGGGTGAGGATTACTGCAGCGTTGCTTCAAAGGCATTTGAGGAAGGCTGGATTGACGTTTACGAAACTACTGCCAAGACTACGGGTGCGTACTCCTGGGGATGCTACGGAACTCACCCTTATATATTGCTTAACTGGCAGGGAACACTTGATAATGTCTTTACACTTGCTCATGAGTTGGGTCATGCTATGCATACCTATTACAGTAATGCGAACCAGCCGCACATTTACGCCGGCTATCGTATTTTTGTTGCAGAGGTAGCTTCAACCGTTAATGAAAATCTGCTTGTTGATTATCTTATGAACAAGACGGAGGATAAGCAAGAGAAGGCATATATTATCAATCACTATCTTGAAGAATTCAGACTTACGATTATACGCCAGACTATGTTTGCAGAGTTTGAGCGGGATGCACATGCACTTGCCGAAAGCGGTCAGGCGCTTACCTGCCAGAATCTCTGTGATATGTATTATGAGCTTAATTGTAAGTATTTCGGAAGCGTTGTGGACGTGGATAAGGATATTGCTCTTGAATGGGCTCGTATACCTCACTTCTATACACCGTTCTACGTTTATAAATACGCTACCGGCTTTTCTGCTGCAGTGGTGTTGTCGGGTAATATCTTAAGCGGAGACGGAGAGCTTTGCGAAAAGTATCTTACGTTCCTCAAGAGCGGCGGAAGCGATTATCCCATAGAAATTTTAAAGCGTGCGGGTGTAGATCTCACGAATCCTGCGCCTGTTGAGCAGGCTATGAAGCTGTTTGCCGAGAAGCTTGAGAGCTTTGAACAATTGCTGTGATTTGACTTTGTGAGGTGGGCAGATGTTTTTCGGCAAGCCTAAGAAAAGGAACGATTTCGGCTACGGCGTTTTTGACGATAGTAAATATACCACTTCGTTTAACGGCGTAGTGATTGACGGTGTTGAGACAATTGATGACAATCTGCTTCTTGATGACCTGTGTGTTTCGGGAAGTGCGTTGTTCACCGGAGAGGTGGATGCCGATAAGATTGTTATTCCGGGACAAGCTGAGTTCCGTGAGTTTGTAACGTGCGATGATATGAACATTGCAGGTGAAGCAACCTTTAAAAATGAACTTGTTTGTGAAAGTATTGTTGTTCCCGGCTCAGCCAAGATGCTTGATAAGGTGATTACCGACGTGCTCATAGTTGACGGAAGCCTCAAAGCCAACCGAAAGATAAAAACTATCAATCTGAACGTTGACGGAACGATAGAGAGCTTTGATAAGCTTTATGCAGATAAGGCTTTGGTGAAAGGGTCGGTAATATATGCAAGTGAGCTGCGTTGCTTTGACGTGCGGATAACGTCTGAGTATCCGAGCACGGTAGGAAGAATTATTTCCGACAAGCTGGTTACCGTCAGCAGGTCTGTTGAAGCATCGGAGTACGTGCTTACTTGTGATTTTGCAGAGTGCGGCATTGTAAATATAGAGTACGCAAAAATAGATTATTTAAGATGTGAACGCTGTAAAATCGGCAGAGGCTGTGTTATAGGCAAGCTTGAATGTACAGAGACGTCCGAAATTTCGGATGATGCCGTAGTAGAACATATTGTCAGCGTAAATTCGGAGGTGTTTTAGCCTGTGGGAAATTCAGGTAAAAATGTGAAAGATTTTTTTGTTTCGGGGTCTGATTTAAAAAAGTATATTAAGCCGGCTATTATAGTTGTTTCTGTAGTTGTTCTGTGTTTTATACTTATATCGGCTGCGCTCAGCACGAGAGACGTATACTTGGGTGATTTTGAGTCGGGAAAGCATGAGTTTGAGACTGATGCATTCTTGTCCGATGCTGCTTCATTCAGCTTGGTTGAAAATAAGGGTAGGGATGACTCAAAGTGTCTTAAAATCACGAACAATGAGGAAAATGATGCGCGCTATGTAAAGGAGCTTTATTTGCAGGCTCGAAGAACGTACGTCGTAACAGGCTATATTAAAACAGAAGGAATCAGCGGTTCAAAGGCTGTCGGAGCGAGTATTCAGGTAATAAGCTACAACAGCAGCGGCAAAGAGGTAACCAAACTTTCATCCAAATACGTAAAAAATACGGGTGACGGTTGGACGAAGGTTGAGGTAAGGGTTCCCGATACGTCTATGAGCTACGACTATAAGCTCTTTTTGAGAGTAGGCGACAACAGCGGCGATACGTTGGGTACGGCCTACTTTGATGATATTACCGTAAGGCTTGTGTCGCCGCTTGATGCAGGTACTTATGAGGATATGCGAATTGTTTCGATGCTCATAGTTATTGCATCGATTATTGTTTTGTATATTGCTTACAAATATGCCCGAGGCTATGAGATACACGGCGGTGCTTCTGCATTTGAGCTTCCCGCAGGCGGAAAGTTAAATCTGCAGACCGCTGTTATCGTTATGTTTACGGTGGCTTTGTTTGTGAGAATTCTTCTTTCGGTAACTTATTATCAGTGCGATATAGATGTGAATTTGTTTAAGCATTGGGGCAACAATGCTTTGAGCGGCGGACTTTCTGAAACATACAATACTTTGGGAAGTAATATAGACTATCCTCCGTTGTACGTATTTTTCCTTTACGGAGCTGCCCTTATGAATCAAATATTCGGAGGTTTGTTTGGCTTCGGTCAGGAGTATTTTTTCACCGTTCTTATTAAGCTTCCTTCGATACTGAGTGATATTGCAATAGGCTATGTTATTTACCGCTATGCAAAAAAGAGAAATGCATCTGACGGCTTTTGCTTGCTCTTGCCGTCGTTGTGGTTGTTTAATCCTCTTGCGATACTTGATTCGGCTTGTTGGGGACAGGTTGACTCTTTACTTACGATAATAGTTGTTTTGAGTATTATTTTCCTTAATAAAAAAGACTTTTTTACAGCCGGTATAATATTCGGTTTGGGCGTAATGCTTAAGCCTCAGATGTTCTTCTTCCTCCCTGTATTCGGCTATATGTGGCTTAAGGATACGGTTGTTTTTAAGAATGCGATGAGGGCTCTTAAAAACTTTGGCTTTGCAGTGGGCGGTGCGTTGATAGGTGCTTTGGTACCTAATATTCCGTTCTTGCACATGGGCTTTGAGAAGATAGAGGTGCTTGGTAAGCAGATAAATCTGCCGTGGATATTCTCTTTGTTTATGGGAACCGCGGACCATTATTCATATGCTACGGTTAACTGTTACAATTTCTGGTTCCTTCTCGGTAAAAACTGGGTAAAGGACGACACTGTTGTAGGTGGGTTAAGTATTTTTACTTGGGGAATGCTTGCGATTGTGGCAGTCAGCCTTGTTACGTTGTATTTTTCTCTCAAGATAAAGGATTCGGAGTATTTACCGTATTTACTTGCCGCATTTATGTATGCTGCAGTTCCTTGCTTTGCACAGAGAATGCATGAGAGATATTTCTTCCCTTGCGTTGCTTTGCTTATTATTGCGGCTGTTTTGTACAACAACAAGACCTTACTGATAACCTCTGTAGCAATCAGCGCATCCGGATTCCTGTCTGTTTCCGATATAATGATGGGTCTTTTGGTGGGCGGCAATTTAAAGAACGAGGGCGATAAAACATACGGTCAGTACTATTGGCCGTCTCTTGACAGATACAGCGGAATTATTGCCTTTGCCATGGTTGCAGGTGTGGTTGCGATTTTGGCGTTTTTAGTTCTAGATTCGTTTAAGAACAAGTCAATCGGCGGTGAGATTTTAAAATCCGAGATTTACAGTGAAAATTGTGAACGTGACTATGTTAGGGTTTCCGATGTAGCTCCTCCGAGGGCTGCCGGCAGCAGAAAAGCAAATAAACAGAGAGGGGGAAAGCGCAGATGAAAAGCAGCAAGATAAATATTAAAAAAATATTATTAACGACAGTTTGCCTTTTATTGGCGATGATTTCGGTGCTTGCGCTTTCTTCTTGTGCGACCTCTTCAAGTACTTATGGCTTTGAAAAGGGAAGCGGCTCTAAGGTGGATGGCTGGGACGTATACAATTACAGCCGTCAATACGAGAGTAAAGACAGCACCAGTATCACACTTGTTGATAACGGTTTTTCCGGAAAAGCCGTTAAGATTGTCAGCCCTGAGAAAAATGATGCAAGAATTTACAAAAAAATAAACGTTGCGAAGTCTTCTATTTATGAAGTCAGTGTAATGGTTAAAACCGAAAACGTCTCTGAAGAGGGTGCAGGAGCCAATATTTCAGGGTACGATTGCCAAGGTCGTTCAAGCGGAGTTTTCGGGACCACCGATTGGACAAAGCATACTGTTTACGTTCAGACAGGGGAGGATCAGTCTTCCATAAATCTCAGCCTCGGCTTGGGAGGATACGGCTCTGTTTCAAGCGGTACCGTGTACTTTGATGAGCTTTCCGTAAAGAAAGTAAAGTCTGTCCCTGCAGGCGGCGAAACCATTAAGATAACGGAGAACCAAAAGGCAGAGGATGAGGATACGGACGTAAGCATCTGGCTTAAGCTTTTGTTTGTAATCGTATTACTGGGCGGAATTGTTTATTGTGTTGCACTTTCGGTTAAGAGTGATGAAAGCAGAGCCTTTAGAAAATTATCGTTGTCTTATACTGTAGGTAAGCTTGATAAGAGAGATGCCATTGTAATGGCTGCCATGACAGTTGTTTGCGCCGCATTTTCTTTTGTCAATATCGGAAGTGTAAACGGATGTCCGAGCAGCTATTGGAAATCAGGTGCTACGGGAGAGTCTGTTACAATTTCGTTTAAAGAACAGACAACAGTTTCTAAAATAGCTTTTTACATGGGTATTCCTTCGAGTACCGGTGAATATGAGATACAGTATCTTAATGAAAACGGAGAATTTGTAAAAGCCGCATCCATTACTGCAAGGGATGATGCGAAGCATACCGACTTCTTTACGTGGGACTACAAATCAATAAGCTTTACAACTACACAAATAAAGGTAGTTTCCGTTCATCCCGGTTTATGGGTAAATGAAATCGGTTTTTATAAATCGACGGGAGAAGACAGCCTGGAGCTTATTGAGCTGGATAAGTCTTCCGTAAAGGCTTCTTATAAAGAGACTGATAAATCAGGAAAAGCTGAGAATCTTTTCGATGAACAGTCTGACGTAAGAAGTGTGAAGACCATGCTCAATTCAACTTACTTTGATGAGATATATCATCCGCGTACGGCGTACGAGCAGTTAAACGGTCTGAGTATTTACGAATGGACGCATCCGCCTCTCGGAAAGACGATTATCTCTGTAGGTATTATGATATTCGGAATGAATACGTTAGGCTGGAGATTTATGGGTACATTGTTTGGTGTACTTTTGGTACCCCTAATGTATGCTTTCGGTAAAAAGATATTTAAAAAGAGTGAGTGGGCTTTTGTGACGTCGTTTATTATGATGTTTGATTTCATGAGACTCTCACAGACAAGACTTGCAACAATCGATACCTATGCATGCTTCTTCACTCTTGCCATGATATACTTTATGTATGACTACTTTGTTACAAAGTCATATGAACAGGATGAAAAGAAGGCGATGATGTCTCTGTTCCTGAGCGGTGTTATGTTCGGCTTGGGTGCTGCCTCAAAGTGGACCTGTCTTTATACCGGTGCGGCTCTTGCAATCTTGTTCTTTGCCGCAAAATTTGCGGAGTATCTTGATTGTGCTACCGGCAGAGCAGGTAAGCGACTTACAGTAAAAAAATGGTTTGACAGAAACTTCATGTATACCTGCGGTATGTGCATTTTGTTCTTTGTTATCATTCCGGGAATTATTTATATTTGCTCATATATTTCGTATATACCGGCAAATCCCGGAAAGGGGCTTTTGCAGATTGTTATGGATAACCAAAAGTCCATGTATAATTACCACAGCAATCTGACTTCTTCCCACAGCTATGGCTCTGAATGGTACACGTGGCCGATTTCTGCGTATAACATTTTCTACTACAACGGAGATGCAGGTGCAGCAGAAGGTGAGGTTGCAAGAATCATGGCAATGGGTAATCCTATTGTTTGGTGGCTTGGTATTCCGTGTCTTATTGCAGGTGCATATATCGCTTGGAGAAACAGAGACAAGCGCATAGGTGTTTTTGTAATAGCTTATTTGCTTCAGTATGCGCCCTGGTTCTTAGTAAATCGTGTGTGCTTTATTTATCACTACTTTACCTGCGTACCGTTTACTATGTTTATGATAGTATACGTACTGAAGGAACTTACGGATAAGAAAATCATACCCAAGTGGTCTGTTTGGGTTTATCTTGCATTGGTGCTTGTTGTCTTCATCTGGTTCTATCCTGCGCTTGTAGGAATTTCAACCTCGTCTGACCACTTGACCTCGATGAAATGGTTTTCTACATGGTCGTTCTGACGTGATTTACAAAAGTCAAAATTATTAGGAGGAAAAGTTTATGAGAGCAGAGGATTTTGTTAAAGCGACCGGGTGCGAATTTTTCAGCGGCGTTCCTGATTCGCAGTTAAAAGCACTTTGCGATTATCTTTATGACACTATGGGAATATCCGACAATCATATTATTGCGGCAAATGAGGGTAACGCCGTTGCTCTTGCGGCAGGATATTATATGGCAACAGGAAAGCTTCCTCTCGTATATATGCAAAACAGCGGAATAGGAAACATTATAAATCCCGTAGCTTCGCTTTTAAATGATAAGGTGTACGGTATTCCCTGCCTGTTTGTGGTAGGCTGGAGAGGAGAGCCCGGTGTAAAGGATGAACCTCAGCACATATACCAAGGCGAAGTTACCGTAAAGCTGTTGGAGGATATGGACATTGAAGTTTGTATCATTGACAAGGATACGACTTCGGAGGATATCACTACTCAAATTCGTGAATGGCAATCACGCTTTGACAGCGGTAAGAGTGCTGCCTTTGTTGTTCGAAAAGGTGCTTTGTCGTATGAGGGAAAGCCTGTATACGGAAATTCTTACAGCATGACACGTGAGCATATTATTGAACTTATAACAAAAATTTCCGGTGACGATATTATAGTTTCAACTACCGGCAAGGCTTCTCGTGAGCTGTTTGAAATAAGAGAGCGTGCAGGTGAGACACATTGCCGTGATTTTCTTACGGTAGGCTCTATGGGTCACAGCTCGTCCGTTGCTCTTGCAATTGCGAAAAATAAACCTAAGAGCAGGGTGTGGTGTATTGACGGAGACGGAAGTATGCTTATGCATATGGGAGCAATGGCGGTAATAGGCGCTAATTCTCCGAAAAATCTTATACATATCGTCATTAACAACGGAGCTCATGAAACGGTAGGAGGAATGCCGACAGTTTCTGAAAAACTTAACCTCACGAAGATTGCAGACGGTTGCGGCTATAAATCTTCTGTCTGGGTAGATAATGAGGAGAATCTTGCGACGGCGCTGAAATATGCGGTGGAAAATCCCGGACCGTCTCTCATAGAAATAAAATCGGCGATTGGCTCAAGACCTGATCTTGGTCGTCCTACGATATCGGCACGACAAAATGCAGTAAACTTTATGGACTATTTAAAGGAGTTAAATTAAATTTATGAAAGCGTTGATATTGAATTCCGGAGTAGGAAGAAGAATGGGTGTGCTTACCAGTGAGCATCCCAAGTGTATGACAGAGATAGCCGGCAGAGATACGATTCTCAGCAGACAATTGAAGATGCTTGTTGATTACGGTGTGGATGAAATCGTTATGACAACCGGATTGTTTGACGGGATTCTCATAAACTATTGTAATTCATTGGAGCTTCCCGTAAAGTTGACTTTTGTAAACAACCCGGATTATGCCACCACAAACTATATTTATTCAATATACTGTGCAAAAGATCATTTGAAGGATACTGACGTTATAATGATGCACGGTGACCTGGTTTTTGAGAACTCCGTTCTTGAGAAGCTACTCGCTTTTGAAAAAAGCTGTATGACTGTAAGCTCTACTGCAGAGCTTCCCGAAAAAGATTTTAAAGCAGTCGTGACTTCGGAAAAAATAGAAAAAATCGGTGTAAACTTTTTTGACAGTGCGATGGCTGCGCAGCCTCTTTATAAAATCAAAAAAGATGATTGGAACGTTTGGCTTTCCGCTGTTTGTGATTTTTGTGAAAAAGGCGAGCTTAAGTGCTACGCAGAAAATGCCTTTAACGAGGTTTCCGACAAATGTGAGATTTATCCGCTGGATGTGGAAAATATGCTTTGTAATGAAATTGATACACCCGAGGATCTTGCTGTTGTGTCTTCAAAGCTTCGTGAAGTTCTTAATAAAACCGTATACATGTGCTTTTCAACAGACATACTGCACAGCGGACATATTTCAATTATAAAGAAAGCTCAACGACTCGGAAAGCTTGTAATAGGCGTGCTTACCGATGAAGCGGTTGCAAGCTTTAAACGTTTTCCTCTTGTTCCTTTTGAAGAGCGAAAGGTTCTTTTTGAAAACTTAAACGGCGTGTACAAGGTTGTTAAACAGAGTACTCTCAGCTATGCGGAGAATCTCAGAAAATACCGTCCTGCATACGTGGTTCACGGTGATGATTGGTGCGAGGGAATACAAAAGCCTGTGCGTGACGAGGTGGTTTCCGTGCTTGCTGAATATGGCGGAAGACTCGTTGAGTATCCTTATACGGTGGATTCAAAGCTTGAAAAGCTCGAAAAGAATTCACGTGCACAGCTTGCTATGCCTGACATAAGAAGAGGAAGATTGAGACGCCTTCTTTCACTTAAGCCCGTTACTACGGTTATTGAAGCGCACAGCGGAATTACGGGACTTCTTGCAGAAAAAACAACTGTTTATCAAGACGGAAAAGCATACCAGTTTGATGCGATGTGGGTATCCTCATTGTGCGATTCCACAGCTAAGGGAAAGCCCGATATTGAGCTTGTGGATATGTCAAGCCGCCTTCGTACCATTGATGATATTATGGAGGTTACTACGAAGCCGATAATACTTGACGGCGATACGGGCGGTCTTACGGAGCATTTTGTATATAACGTAAAAACTCTTGAGAGAATGGGTGTATCTGCAGTAATTATCGAGGATAAAACCGGTCTTAAGAAAAATTCTCTTTTTGGAACAGAAGTTGCACAAACACAGGATACCATTGAGAATTTCTGTGCAAAGATTGCAGCGGGAAAGGCTGCACAGCAGACAAAGGAATTTATGATTATTGCCAGAATAGAGAGCCTTATTCTGGAGCAGGGTATGGAAGATGCCCTTGAAAGAGCCTTTGCTTACGTTAATGCGGGTGCGGACGGAATAATGATACACTCCCGCAAAAAGTCTCCTGATGAGATTTTTGAATTTGTAGAAAAATTCAGAGCGAAGGATTCGGTGACACCTATCGTTGTTGTTCCTACGTCCTTTAATACGGTTACCGAGGATGAATTTGCACAGCGCGGAGTAAATATTGTAATTTACGCAAACCAGTTGACAAGGAGCGGATTCCCGGCAATGAAAAACGTTGCGGAGGTTATCTTGAAAAACCACAGAGCAAAAGAAGCTGACGATATGTGTATGTCGATTAAAGAGATACTTACTCTTATTCCGACAGACGATTAATTGCTGCCATACGGGAGGTTTTTATGAGTCAAGTTGTTTTCAGCGGAAAGGATTCGATTCTTAAGCTTTTACAATTGAAAGAGATAAAGGAGAGCAAAAAGGTGCTTCTGGTATGTGACGGTGCGTATCGGTATCTGTCAGTAAAGAAGTTTTTTGATTCTTTTCCTGTTCCGATTGTAAAGTTCAGCGATTTTACCGTAAACCCTTTGTACGAGGATGTTTGCAAGGGTGTAGAGCTTTTCAATGCAGAGGGCTGTGATTTGATTATTGCGGTAGGCGGCGGTAGCACCATTGACGTTGCAAAGTGCATTAAACTCTATTGTAAAATGGATCCGAAGGAAAATTTTCTCAAGCAGAAATGTCAGGACAGCGGTATTCCTCTTATTGCAGTACCTACGACAGCAGGTACTGGCAGTGAATCTACAAGATTTGCGGTTGTTTATTACAAAGGTGAAAAGCAGTCTGTTGCAGATGAGTCGATTATTCCGAACTATGCTGTCTTGGAAGCTGACGTGTTAAGATCATTGCCGAATTATCAGCGCAAATGCACTTTGCTCGACGCATTTTGTCAAGCGATAGAGTCCTGGTGGTCCGTTAATTCCACGGAAGAGAGCATACAATACTCAAAAAAAGCGATTTCCGTTATTCTTGATAATTTGGTTGCGTATACTCAGGAAACGTCGGAATCAAGCGATGAGGGCGTTTTAAATGATGTGTTTGAGGCGGCTAACTATGCAGGAAGGGCAATCAATATTACACAAACTACAGCGGCTCATGCGATGAGCTATAAGCTTACTTCGCTTTATCATTTGCCGCATGGACATGCCGTTGCAGTTTGCCTGCCGGGTCTGTTCAGATACATGGCACAAAATATCGACAAATGTATAGATCCAAGAGGCGAAAAGTATCTTGCGGACGTTTTTTCAGAGATTTCAAAGGCACTGGGCGCAGATAATGCCTTGACGGCTGCGGATTTGTTTGATAAGCTTCTTATAAGACTTGATATTTTGGCACCGGTTATTCCCGAACGAGACGTAGAATTGCTTGTAAATTCGGTTAATCCGGTAAGACTTAAAAATAATCCTATAGCACTCAGCAGTGACGTGCTTGAATTTTTGTATCGTAATTTGAAACATTGAAAGGAGTTTTAAAATGAGTGTAGTATGTTCGGTTGTCGTTCCGGTTTATAATGAGGAAGAGGTTATTAATGAGACCTATAAGCGACTTACTGAGGTAATGCAGAGCACAGGAGAGTCTTATGAAATTATTTTTGTAAATGACGGAAGCCGCGATAAGACTGTTTTGCTTGCAAGAGAAATCTGTCAGAATGACTCTAATGTTAAGCTTATTGATTTTTCAAGAAATTTCGGTCATCAGACTGCTATTACGGCAGGTATGGATCATGCGTGCGGCGACGCTGTTGTTGTAATCGATGCGGATCTTCAGGATCCTCCGGAGGTTATTTTGGAGATGCTGAAAAAGTGGCGTGAGGGCTACGACATTGTATACGGACAGCGCATCAAGCGTGAGGGTGAGACTGTATTTAAAAAGTTTACAGCAAAGGTATTTTACCGTTTTCTTCGCAGCATGACAGACGTTGATATTCCCGTAGATACCGGTGATTTTCGTCTTATAGACCGTAAGGTTTGTGATGCGATGAAGACAATATCCGAAAGAAACCGCTACGTAAGAGGTATTATCAGCTGGCTTGGATTTAAGAGTGCGCCTGTTGAGTTTGAGCGTAAAAAACGTTTTGCCGGCACTACCAAGTATCCTCTTAAAAAGATGATAAAGTTTGCTTCTGATGCGATAATGTCTTTTTCATACAAACCGCTTAAGCTTGCAACCTTCGTAGGTGGATTTGTTTCCGCTTTTAGCTTTTTGGGACTTATCATAATGATAATCCTTAAGCTTTGCGGTGTAGGCGAGTACGTGGATGGTTGGACTTCTCTTGCCGTTATTTCGCTTTTCCTTAACGGTATCGTCCTTATGATACTGGGTATAATAGGAGAGTATATCGGCAGAATTTATGACGAAGCAAAGGACAGACCTCTTTA
>JAZPZG010000030.1:0-15660 GCA_045544575.1 Clostridia bacterium | reverse complement strand
CATGGAAGAAAAATACTGTCTTATTCTGAAACTGCCTTTAATTAAACCGCCGCCTGTATACGTCATAAAGAATTACTCTCCTCTGAAAAAAAAACGTACTGTCAATAAACCTTTTTCCATTCGGCAATGTTTGAGGAATCAAACTTAAACGGATCTCCGAGCATAACCTCCGTGCCTCCGTCAGCTGCTACGGTTATCGTCTTTTGTCCCATATTGCCTGCAGTAAACGTTTCACCTGAAGCTCCCGTTATATCTCCGTTTACAAGCGAATTCATGGTGTACGCGGTAAGCCGTCCTATGTCAACGGGGTTCCAAAGATACATCCACGGGCACGTTCCGTCCTCAATAAAAGGAGCCATCTCTGAAGGAAGCCCCAGACCGGTAAGCTTAACGTCGGATTTTTTATCCTGAAGCACCTTTCCTGCCGCAAGCATACCGACAGTTGTGGGAGCAATGATTACTTTGACGTTGGGGTCCTTAAGAAGCGCCTGTGTTTCAGAAGTAGACTTAGTAGGGTCATCGTCGCCGTAAGCAACCTTTATAAGCGGGGTCTTTTCATATTTATCCGGATTCTCGCTTATCTCTTTTTTCATCCATTCAATCCAAAGGTTTTGATTGGTTGCCTGTGCCGATGCAGACAACACGGCAATTCCGCCGTTATAGCCGACCATTTCCGCAGCAGCCTGAATAAGTCCTCTGCCTATCTTCTCCGGGTCTGCCTGCTGTATATGCGTAATTCTTGAATCCTTATTAACGGCGGAGTCAAGAGATACAACCTCTATGCCTGCCCGCATTGCCGCAGTAAGCGCAGGTTGTAACGCATTGACATCATTTGCAGAGATTGCTATTCCCGTCACGTTTTGTGCAACGAGCTGATTGATAATTTCAATTTGTTTTTCCGGTGTTGCCGCCTCCGGTCCCTTATAAAGTGCATCAACCCCCAGTTCCTTACACGTTGTCTCAAAGCCCTCGTATACCTTCTTCATATAAGGGTTGTTAACGTCCTTTGCCACGAAAGCATAAGTTTTGGCAGTACCTCCCGTTTTTCCGTTGCAACCGGAAAACATCTGCAGGCACATTGCCGCGGCAATCAGCATTGCCATTGCTTTGGTTATTTTTTTCATGCCGTATCCTTCTTTCTTTTATTTGATCTATTTAAAAGCATTACGCCCCCAAACAGTTTTTTTAAGTTCGGCACTGCAACCGTAATTACAAGCAGTGCACCGATTATTATCATTATTACCTGAGACTGAACGTTTATAAGGCCCAATCCGTAACGCAAAAGACCGATAATAAGGGTTGCAAGAACCGTTCCGAGTAAATTTCCCTTTCCGCCGCTGGTATAAATACCGCCAAGCACTACCATTGCAATAATATCAAGCTCGTAGCCTCTTGCAACATCAGGGCGCACACTTCCCATCTTTGAGGCGAGGAAAATTGCCGCAACCGCAGACATCAGCCCCACGACTGTAAAAATGATAACCTTTATACGGTTTGTTTTAATACCCGAAAACCTACTTACAACAACAGAGTTTCCCATGGCTCTGGTACGTCTTCCGAATTTCGTGAGATGCATTAAATAAGCGAAGAAAAGAATCTCTGCCGCAACGAACAAAACCACAATCGGAAACGGTCCTATTTTCCCCCATGCAAGCTCGTTAAACCATCCTTTCACGGGAAAGCTCACGGAGCTTGTCTCAAGCAAAATACTTGCAATACCCCTGAATATAATTTGAGTCGAAAGCGTTACAATCATTGATGACAACTCGCTGAAGCGTGCAAGTACTATACCGTTTATAAAACCGCACAGGGCACCCACCGCAAGAGCTATCAACACCGCCAATCCCAAAGGAACTCCCGCCTGATACGAAACACCCATTATCACCGATGACAGCGCCATTATTGAGGCAACGGATATATCGATTTCGCCAAGCATAATGACAAACGCCATAGGGAAAACAACGATAGCCCTGTCCATAAAGTCTCGCAACGCACTCATTATATTATCGAAATCAGCGTAATTCGGTGAAACGGAAAGATTAATAATATTTACCACTATAAGCAGTAATACAAGCAACCACTCCCACTGAAGAAAGAAGCTCCTAAAGCTAAACTGTCGCACGGCAGCAACGCTTCTTGTTCCGTCTGCAGAGACCTCCTGCTTTTTAATATCAATGCTTGCCATCAAACATTCCTCCTTCTGAGAGCCTTCATTCGAACGTTTCTTTGTATCAGTGCATTTGCAATAATAGACAGCAATATTATCAGACCTCTTATGGCCTCCTGCCAGAACGTTGAGACCTGTATAAGCGGCATGGCATTGTTAAGAATTCCGAGAAGCAAAGCACCGAGCAAAACACCTTGTATTTTTCCCGTACCGCCTGAGACACTGACACCGCCGAGTACACAGGCTGCAATGACGTTCATTTCGTAGCCTACCGCAGTCTCTCCCTGAGCCGCCGCAAACTTACATACGTAAAGAATACCCGCAAGACCTGCCACAGCGCCCATTATTGCATAGGTGTATATCAAAACGCGTGAGGTTTTTATTCCGCTTACTCTTGCAGATTCCTCACTGTTTCCAACCGCATATATTCTTCTTCCAGACCTCATATAATTCAAAAAGAAAAAACCTACAATATATATAACTGCCGCAATCAATACAAGATTATTTATCCCCCATACGTTTCCTGTGGCAAGACTTAAAAATTCCGGTGTCATATCGCCTTGCAAAATCCAGCTTCCGTCCGCAACAAGGTACGTAATTCCCCTGTATACGTTCATCATTCCCAAAGTAGCTATAATCGGGAGAATCCCCAGCTTTGACACAAGCGTACCGTTAACAAGACCGCATACAAGACCTACAATTACGGCAATACCTATTATTAAAACAGGATGCAACTGCTTATTGTTTTTCAGAATCGTTGTTCCTATCATTCCCGCCAAAGCCATAACCGAACCGATTGAAAGATCGATACCGCCGGTTATTATCACCATCATCATTCCCACTGCCAATATCGCAAGAATTGCAGTCTCGGTAAAAAGGTCACTTATATTCTCGGGTGTAAAAAAAACTCCGCCGCTTCTGTATTGTACAAAACCGCAAATCGCCGCAATAACCGCAATCAAGCTTATTTCGCGGACGTTGCCGGAGAAAAACTTTTTAATTTTTTCCATTAATAAAGAACGCTCCCTTCATCAAGTATCCATTGCCGCCTGAAGAATCGTCTCCTGTGTAAGCTCGGGAGTATTCTCGAAAACGGCAGAAACCCTGCCCTCTTTCATTACAAGCACCGTATCCGACATTCCCAACACCTCGGGAAGCTCGGAAGAAATCATAATCACGCCGTATCCTTGCTCTGCAAGATTAGACATTATCTCGTATATCTGTGCTTTTGCTCCCACGTCAACACCCTTTGTAGGCTCATCAAGAATCAAAACTTTAAGATCGGAGTTCAGAACCTTTGCTACTATAATTTTTTGCTGATTACCTCCCGAAAGCGAGCTTGCCTTATCAAACACACTGAGAGCCTTTGTTTTTACCCTCTCGGCAAGCTCTTTTGCTCTCAGACGCTCTTTTTTTCTGTTAATAATCGAAAAGCGTGTGAATTTTTCAAGAGTCGCAAGCGTAATATTCTCACCGATACCCCAATCAAGAATCAATCCCTGCCTCTGCCTGTCCTCGGGCATATATCCTATGCCCAGATTCATTGCATCCTGCGGATACTTTATTCTTACCTTTTTACCTTCAAGATAAACATCACCGCTGTCAACTCTTTCAATTCCGAACATTCCGCACATAACTTCCGTTCTTCCCGCACCTACGAGTCCCGTTATGCCCAAAATTTCTCCTCGCCTCACACTCAGCGAGACGTCCTTGTAGTATCCCACCTTTGAAAAGTTCTCCATACGAAAAACTTCTTCACCGAACTCAACCTTTTTCTTAGGATAAATCTGCGTAATTTCTCTTCCCACCATTGCGGCAATAAGCTTTTCGTTTGAAATATCATTGACACCCCAAGTACCTATATATTGCGAATCCCTGAATACCGTAACTCTGTCTGCCAGTCTGTACATATCCTCAAAGCGGTGTGAGATAAATATAATCGCACAACCCTCGTCACGAAGCTGTTCTGCAATGCGATAAAGCTCAAGACATTCACGTTTTGAAAGTGCAGCGGTAGGCTCGTCCATAATAATAATTTTTGCATCTGTAGAAATCGCCTTTGCAATTTCTACTATCTGCTGTTCCGCCACGGTAAGATCTCCTACGGCAGAATGAGTGTCAAGATTGCTTCCGAGTCTCTTCAAAAGCTCACGTGCTTCTCTGTGCATTCCGTTCCAATCAAGCACATTTAACGCCCCCATCTTCTCGTGACCCATGAATATGTTTTCAGTCACGCTTAAGTGAGGATAAGTAGTTCCGTGTTGATAAATCGCGGCAATACTGCACCGCTGTGCATCCTTCGGGCTTTTAAACTCCACCTTTTCGCCGTTTAGGAAAATTTCTCCCTCTTCAGGGCGATGCACACCTGTGATTACTTTAATAAACGTTGACTTTCCTGCACCGTTTTCCCCCATAAGGGCGTGAATTTCGCCGGCTTTCAGTGAAAAATTCACTCTGTCAAGAGCTCTTACACCCGGGAAAATTTTTGTAATACCTTTCAGTTCCAGAATATATTCTGCCACATGGCTCATCCCTTTCTGTTCTGTTCTTTTAGTTATCTTGTAAAAAAAACACCGATTCAATGTAAAATTTTTTCAAAATCCTTAAAAAATTTTTCATTCGTCTTGTTTCGACGAATTTCGACCAATTACAAAGTTATAATTTTAAAAACAGAAAATATAATTTACTACCGCTTTAAGAGAGAGGTGAACCGTATGTCTTCAGTATTATCAAACACACCGCTTACATATACGCTTTACGCAGACATGTTTTTTTTCGAAAATCTTATTATGAACTACATAATCATCTCCGCAACAGTACTTTTTACAAAAAAACTGTTCTCCGTAACAGCCTCACCGCTGAGAAGACTTGCAGGAAGTGCCGTAGGCGCAGGTTATGCCTTAGCAATAGTCTTGCTTCCCGCTTTGCAAAGTAAAGTACTTGGTTCTGTTTTTGGGAAAGCCGTACTGTCTCTTCTTATCGTGTATATTGTTTTTACACCTAAAAAGGTCGCGCTTATGATAAAAGAACTGATGACCTTTTGCTTTACAGGTTTTGTATTTGCCGGTACATCCATCGGGATATCTTATCTCGGTGTACCATGTATTATTACCGCAAACGGCTTAATGGTTACCAAAATGCCTGTAGGCTTTTCAACGATATTTCTTACAGTGGGAATCGGATATATATCCGTAAGTGTCCTCTTAAATTCATTAAAAAACGTTTGCGACTCCCACGAAAGCTACGTAAGCCTATATATAGAATTTAACGGTAGCGGACTTTGGCTGCCGGCACTTATCGACACAGGCAATGAGCTTAAGGACCCGCTTACGGGAACGCCGGTCATCATCGCAGAAACTTCAGCACTTAAAAGTATTCTCTCTCCGGAAATCCGGAACATAAGTGCAAATGAAGCTGCAATTATATCCGCAGGAAGCACTCTCAGCCCCGATTGGGCTCGCCGCTTCAGAATAATACCGTTCAGCTCTTTGGGCTGTGAAAACGGACTTCTGCCCGGCTTTAAGGCAGACATAATAAAAATACGCGGCAATTACGATTTGCCATGCAAAAATCAGTCCGCAATTATTTGTCTTTACGACAAGGTTCTTTCTGACAATAAAAAATACAGTGCCCTGCTCTCTCCCGAGCTCGTTGCATAAACCTATAATAAAACTTTTATCGGAGGTACAGCCATGAAAACAGACAAACTGAAAAAAGCCTTATTCACAACAAAATTAAAAATCATTCTTCATCTTGCAACGTTTTTGCGAAAATCAGGACTTTCCGCAAAAAAAAGCATATTCTATATAGGCGGCGCAGAGTCGCTCCCTCCCCCTTTGTCACAAGAGGAGGAAGCAGAGCTTCTGGCCAGATTTGACGACAGTGAAAGCACCGCCGAAATCAGAACGATACTTATCGAACATAATTTAAGACTCGTTGTATACATAGCCAAAAAGTTTGAAAGCACCGGTATTTTAATGGACGATTTGGTTTCTATCGGTACAATCGGGCTTATAAAGGCAATAAACACCTTTTCTCCCGACAAAAACATTAAGCTTGCGACTTATGCTTCACGCTGTGTAGAAAATGAAATTCTGATGTATCTGAGACGTTACAGCAAGCAGAAGGCGGAGGTCTCAATCGATGAACCGCTCAAGATAGACGGTGACGGCAATGAATTGATGCTTTCCGACATCTTAGGCAGCGATGCAAGCGTAGTGTACGGCGATATTGAGGACGAAGTAGACAAAGCAGTTCTCACGGAAGCCCTTTCAAAATTAAACGACAGAGAAAAACAAATCATGGATTTACGCTTCGGTCTGGGAGGCGGAAAAGAATTTACGCAAAAAGAAGTTGCCGACCTGCTTGGTATTTCACAATCATATATTTCACGTTTGGAGAAAAAAATACTTGAACGCCTCAGAAAAGAAATTTTACAAAAAATGGGTTAATCACTATCTTTTGTTCCCGAAATATGCTACAATGAAAACAGATTTATAAAAGGAGCACAATATGTTATCACAGCTGAATTTTCTAAGAGAACTTACGTTGCCGTCAATATGCCTCAGATTCTTGCTTGCTATAGCGGCAGGACTCATCATAGGCGCAGAAAGACGCAATAAAAACCATGCCGCAGGACTTCGTACGCATATTCTGGTAACGGTAGGCTCTGCGCTTCTTATGATAACCTCACAGTTTGCAAGCGAGTATTTCGGCACGGGAGACATTATGCGTATCGGTGCACAAGCAGTCAGCGGAATAGGTTTTCTGGGTGCAGGAACCATTATGATATCCAAAGGTAAAATCAAAGGACTCACAACGGCGGCAGGACTTTGGGCTACCACATGCATAGGCCTTGCAATAGGCATAGGCTTTTACGAGGGTGCACTTCTCGGCCTCTTTACTGTCTTTTGCACACTTGTTTTTCTGCGGAGAATCAGCCATTTAAACAGGAACCCCCACGTCTTTACGGCGGAATATACCGTATACTTGGAGGGAACAGAAAACTTAGAACGGTTTTCACACGTTATCAAAACCACCCCTATATCTGCGACCAAGCTTGAAATCAAGCCTTGCGGTACGGATTCTTTCACAATCGAAGTTGCTTTTAATGCTAATTCCGAAGCAGACACAGCTCTCTTTCACGAAAAAGCAGCTGAAATTGACGGACTCCTCATGTTTGAGATTCATTCAGACGGACAAGCAGCAATTATCGGAGACTGACACCGAATGCTTTTATTTCTTGAATTCAGGGAATGAATATGATAAAATACCCCTGCTTCATTTTATTTAAACGGAAAGGGCTGATCTTTTCAGTATGGCAAACGAAATTATAAACAACGAGGTCTCTCGCCGCAGAACCTTTGCAATAATATCTCACCCCGATGCAGGTAAAACCACTATGACGGAAAAATTGCTTCTTTACGGAGGAGCCATACGACTTGCAGGGTCTGTCAAGGCAAGAAAGACGTCAAGGCACGCAGTTTCCGACTGGATGGAAATAGAAAAGCAAAGAGGTATTTCAGTTACCTCCTCCGTCTTACAGTTCGAATACAACAATTATTGCATAAATATTCTTGATACCCCCGGACACCAGGACTTCTCCGAGGACACATACCGCACGCTTATGGCAGCAGACAGTGCCGTAATGCTTATTGACGGTGCAAAGGGTGTCGAGGCACAGACCATAAAGCTCTTCCACGTATGTAAGATGCGAGGAATTCCGATTTTTACTTTTGTAAATAAAATGGACCGCGCCGCAAAGAATCCTTTTGATCTGATGAAGGAGATTGAGGACGTCCTCGGTATACAGTCTTACCCCATGAATTGGCCCATAGGAATTGACGGCGATTTCAAAGGAATTTACAATCGACGAAAGAACCGAATCGAGCTTTTTGAAGGCGGAAATCACGGACAAGACTTTGTAGATTCCGTAACGGGAACTGTAGACGACAAGGTTTTCGCAGATCTTCTCGGCAATTATTATCATGAGAAGCTTATGGAAGAAATCGAGCTCCTTGATATGGCAGGTGAAGAATTTGACCTTAAAAATGTTCTGTCCGGTAAGCTTACCCCCGTATTCTTCGGTTCTGCAATGACCAACTTCGGTGTACTTCCCTTCCTGGAAGAGTTTATAAATATGGCTCCGTGTCCTCAGGAAAAGCTTGCAGGAGAAACTATTGTTGACCCCGTAGAAACACCTTTCAGCGGCTTTATCTTTAAAATACAGGCCAACATGAACCCTGCACACCGTGACAGACTTGCTTTTATGAGAATTTGCTCGGGTAAGTTTGAAAAAGGAATGGAAGCATGGCACACGGGCACTAACAGAAAAATAAGACTTTCACAGCCTACACAGTTCATGGCGCAGGAGCGCACCGTTGTAGAAGAAGCATATGCAGGCGATATTATAGGTCTCTTTGACCCCGGTATTTTCAGTATCGGAGACACTTTAAGCTCCGAAAACGAACATCTGCGTTATGACAATATACCTACGTTCCCGTCGGAACATTTTGCTAGAGTAACTTTTGCAGACTCCATGAAGCGTAAGCAATTCCAGAAAGGAATAACACAGCTTGCTCAGGAAGGCGCAATACAGGTATTTAAGCAGGTAGATATCGGCGTTGAATCTCTGATTATAGGCGCTGTAGGTGTTCTGCAGTTTGAAGTATTAGAGCACCGTTTAAAGAATGAGTACTCGTGTCCCATAAGAATGCAGCAGCTCCCCTACCGCTACGCAAGATGGGTTGACGACCCTTCCGTTGACCCGCGAAATCTTACTCTCACAAGCTCAACAATGATTACTCAGGACAACGACCTCAACTACGTAATTCTGTTTGAGAATGAATGGGGTATCGAGTGGGCAAAGGACAAAAACAAAGGTCTTACACTCAGCGACCTTAAACAAAATTAAAATACTGCATAAAAAATCTTTTGCGAAAAATACTATTACCGAAAACTTTTATCGCAAAGGAGATTACATTATGAGTAACTTGTATTATCCGTCGGATTTTCATCGTGATGAAGAGGACTATTTTGAAGAGTATCCTCCCTACAATGAAACCGACGGATTTTCTGAATTTGCCGAAGATAACTACTTTGAAAGCATTGCCTCTGTCAACGAATGTACAGGGCTTATCCCCAACGGAATGATAAACGAATACCAAGGGCGCTCCTATTCCGACCTTTACGAAAGCGTCCACCAGCCAAAGGGAGACAAGCCTGACAAAACTACCGGAAATACAAAGTCAGCAGGCAGTCCGGAAAAGAAAATTTAATACGAAATAAAAAGCCGACAGTATAATTAAGATACTCGTTGGCTTTTTTTCGTCCTTGCCACCATTACCTCATGCATAACCGCCATAAGGAGCAAAAGTGCCAACAGATAGGCAGGGAGCAATGCAATGGTAATTTTCTCTGCAATAATGCCAAACAAAGGCGGCATTACACAAAAGCCTATGTAAGCAAAAGCCATTTGAATACCAATCATTGCCTGAGATTTATCTCTCCCGAACACATCGGGCGTCATATGAATAATACAAGGATATACGGGAGCACAGCCAAGACCTATAACTATAAAACCAATAAGCGCAAAAGCATCGTAAATCGGTATAAAAACAAGAGTAATGCCAAATGCAATTATCCCAAGACCCATTCTGATAAGAAACCTGTCACTCAATCGCATGGCAAGAAAACCATTAACTGCCCTTCCCAAAGTAATACCGATATAGAACAGACTTGCAAATGCAGAAGCAGTCTCCACGTCAATTCCGCGGTTTTGAACAAGATAACTGCTGGACCAAAGCGACGTCGTTAATTCAAGCGCACAATAACAGAAAAAAGTAAGAAAGCAAGGAATTGCACCACGAATGGAAAGAATATCCTTGAGCTTTAACGGGGCTTTTGAAGTGTTCACATCAGGCTCCTCTGCCGAATTTTCGCTTTTTCTCCAAAGAGGCAGACTTATAAATATGAAAACCGATAACACAATCTGAATAATTGAAACAAACAAATACCCTTTGTTCCAGCTTTCAAGCTTTACCAATGAAAAACTCATGATATATGGGCTGATAGATGCACCAACACCCCAAAAACAATGCAACCAGCTCATGTGTTGAGCCTTATAGTGCAATGCTACGTAGTTGTTTAGCACCGCATCTACGCCGCCGGCTCCAAGTCCATACGGTATTGCCCATAAAACGAGCATCCAAAAGCTTGAACTTACGGAAAAACCAAATAAAGCAACCGCTGTCATTGCTACACTGACAGCAGTAAGCATACCCGAACCGATTTTTGAAGATACGGTATCGCTAAGAAGACTTGAAATTACCGTTCCGACAAAGATTACCATAGAAATGATACCGGCATACGACATAGGAACGCCAAGGTCCTGATGTAACACCGGCCATGCCGAGCCGAGAAGCGAGTCCGGCAGTCCGAGACTTATAAAGCAGACATATATTAAAGCAAGCAACAAATTAAACACAATTACAGCCACCTTGTTTTGTAATATCATCATTCATTCGACCCGTGACATCATAACGCAGTTTGATGTAATTATCAAGCTAAAAAAACAAAATTATTATATGAAGCGAGTCATTATTTCATCAGCTCATCTGTCAGACGAATAATTTCCGGAGCAATCTTTTCACGTTGTTTTCTTAGAATAAAATTGTAAACGGGATACGCCATACACACAAGAATAATCCCTGCAAAACCGATAATGATACCGACCGGCATTGCAAGCTCTCTATGCAAGCCGAGTATTTCCGAAAATTCAGTCATCACAAGACTCATACCAATGCCCATAATCAAAGCTCCTACAATGCCTGCCACAAGAGATGCAACTGTAGCTTTCTTTGTAACGCTTTCATCCAAACGGCGAAGCCGGGTCATTTTATCTTCTTTTTCCTCGGGAGCAACGTACTTATCCCTGATCGACTTAATCTCCTCTTGCTGCTTTGCAGAATACGTATAGTTAAAAGATTCATTTTTCTGTCTTTCCATTATTTTTCTCCTCTGTCGCTTTTAAAGATTTTAATTTTTTATTGCTCTGTACAATCATGTAAACTGCCATTACTATTATAAATGCGGAAATTGCGCTTCCGCTTACTCCCAACATAATACGGCGTGTCGTCAGGCTCATCGTTTCGCCGCCAAAGGTCGTAAGCATCGTAGCCTCAAGTGTCAGCACGGAAACACACGCCGATGCAAGACTGATGGCCTTCGATGCAGAATACACGGGGCTGTTATATTTACGATATTTTACTATATTCACAACAGCAACAGTAAAGGTAGTAAAAGTGTATGCCGCCATCGCTATTGTCGTCACTTCGTGGTGATGAAAAGTTCTGTTCCAATACACCATAAAAAATATTATTAGTGCCAATGCCAGATTCATAATAAGAAATATAATCCCGCAAGCACGGTATCTATAAAGCTCCTCAAGCATCCTTTCCCCGGGCTTATGCCTTCTCGTATGGAGAAGCAAAAAGAATCTCATAACGGCAAGAGAGACGTAGTAACCTGCCAGTGAATAAAACCAAAACGTATGATGCCAAAAGCCCATCCCCAGCTGAAGCAGAGCATAAGCGGTATTCCACAGCAAGGTACCGTACAAAGATACGTTCACTCTCAGTCTTGCATCGTCCCTCCATATCCTTACGTACTTATTTTCCGCCTTAAATGCCTTGAAAAAACGAATTAAATACGGAATCTTAAAACACCAAACCGTTAACGTATAAGCGGCAAGAACGTAAGAAACGATTGCACTGACAGACTCTGTTCCCAAAAACACCATTGAATATACAAGAAACGCGGCAGAAATCGGTATCAAAATAATCATTACGGCGATATGGGGAAACAGCAATGCTTTTCCGATTTTCTTCCAATCCATATCAAGACCTCCGTATCTTTACAGTGAAAACAGAACCTTTTCCCAGTGAACTTTCCACACTGATATCACCTTGCATGATATCCACTACCCTCTTTACAAGAGCAAGTCCAAGGCCGTTGCCTTGTGTAGAATGTGAAGTGTCACCCTGATAAAATTTTTCAAAGATATGCGAACCGGTCTCCGAAGTCATACCGCAACCGGTATCTGCCACCTTTACGATGGCGTGATTCTCGGTTGCCGTAAGCGAAACGGTTACAGATCCGCCTGCAGGCGTAAATTTAAAGGCGTTGGAAAACAGATTGTTCCATACGTGGCTAAGAAGCTCAGCATCAGCTTTCACTTTTATATTTTCGGCAATATCGGTGTTAATCTCTATCCCTGCCGATTCCCATACGTTTTCATATTGCAAAAGGCATTCGCAAAGCTGTTCTCCAAGGTCATATTCAGCTACCTTCGGATATATCTGTTGGTTTTCAAGCCGATTGAGTTTCAGTATATTGGTCATCATATCTGCCAAGCGACGAGAACCATCTGTAACACCTTTTGCATATTCAATTCGTTTTTCATCCGAAAGCTCCGGCGATTGTAGCAACGTACCGTAATTTTGCATAACAGCAAGCGGTGTTTTCATCTCATGCGACACGTTGGCAATAAAATCAGTACGCAAGGTTTCTACGCTGCTTAGTTCCTCTGCCATTTCGTTAAAGCATTCAATAATACGATTAAAGGTTTCATCCGCGCCAAGCTTGCCCTGAGGCTTTACACGAACGGAAAAATCACCTTGAATAATCTTCTCGGCTGCATCCGTAATTCTCTTTACAGGGCGGTCTACCGTCAGTTTTCTTCGAAAAAAATCAATTATCGTAAACAGAAGACTTAAAAGAACTACGTTCCAAAACGTAATTTTAGCGGCGGCACTGATGTCAGCCTCAGTCAAGTCAATTTTTAAAGTGTTCATTAACGTTGACACAAACAACATCGTACAGCAGGTAATAACAAATGCCACAAGAATAAAAAAGGTAAAATAATTGTTTACAAAGCGTAATATATTTCTTATTCGCGTTTCATTTTTCATTTAATCACCGCCTTGTAGCCAAGTCCATGAACTGTCTTTATCTCAAAGTCTTCACAATTTGAAAGCTTTGAACGAAGCTTCGTCATATATACGTCCACTGCTCTCGGGGCAGTTTCGGTGTCCGCATCCCAAAACTCGTCCATAAGCTGTGTTCTTGTAAAAGTCTTTTTAGGATAACTTAGCAACTTATACAAAATACTGAATTCACGATTAGTAAGAGATATTTCTTCGTCACCCAAATAGGCAGTGTGTTCATCGGCATTCATAACAAATTTGCCTACTTCAAGCTTGCGGCTTGTAGCTATCTTGGCACGTCTAAGAAGCGCACCTATACGTAAAAAAAGCTCATCAAGATCAATGGGCTTTACCATATAATCGTCTACGCCTATACGGAACCCCCTCTGCTTGGAAGCAATATCGTCACGGGCGGTCATAAACAGAATCGGAATGTCTGCGTTCATCTCTCGCACACTTTTGGCAAATTCAAACCCGTCAGTCCCGGGCATCATAATATCTGACACTATAAGGTCGAACATGTTCTCATAAAGAGCATCGTACGCCTCGTTTGCTCCAAGACAGCCGATAGCTTCGTAGCCGTTATTGTTAAGAAACGCACAAACTGTCTTGTTCAGTTCTCTATCATCTTCTACAACCAATATCTTAAACATCGTGAGACCTCCGCAGATTACTGTAATTCATTATACAGCATATCATGCAAATGTTAAAGTTTTGTTTACGTTTAAATAAAAAATACGGCAACGCGTATATCAGCGTCACCGTAAAATGAATTTTGTAAAAAATTATTGTGCGTCTTTTGCTTTGCTTATACGCTCCTCTGCAGCCTGCTTACGTTCTTTTGCTTCTGCAATCTTTGCGTCACGCTCTGCCTGTAACTTTTTCTTCATGTTTTCGGGATTTGCATTTGCCTTCGCTTCTTCCCACTGTGCCTTTGACTCAGCCTTAACGGTAGCAAACTGTGCTTTGTCAACCTCATGCTGTGCCTTTGCACTCTCCTTCATGTCATTAAATGCTTTCTTTAAAAAATTTGCCATTGTTATTCACCTTATCCTTTCATAATTTTATTGCTGAGAGCAATTATTCGGTCTGCATATTTTTTACGGCGGGAACTAAGAATTCCCTTGTAAACGGGGTAATTGATAATCACAATAAACATACCGATTATTCCTATAACAATACCCGGAATCATTGCTTCGTTTATTCCGATAACGTTTCCGATATCAGTCATCACAAGACTCATGCCGCACCCCATAATAATTGCACCGATGCTGCCGAAGACGTAGGCAAATACATCGGCAGGTCTTTTAACCTTCTTATCCAAATTCTTGAGCTCGTCAAGATCGCTATGCTCTTTTTCGGTATACTGCGTGCGAATTTTTTGTACTAAATACTCCTGATCACTTTTGTTCATAACGGTTACCTCTTTCTTAAAATTTACAATGATAATATACAATGCTTATGTTTTTGAAATTTTTAAGAAATGTTAAGGTTTTGTTAATTTTACTCTCCCTGTAATAATTTAAATTGATTTTTCTTGAAATCCAGCAATCCTTCATCACGTAGCTTGGATAATTCATTTGACATGGCACTTCGGTCAACAGAAAGAAAATCCGCAAGCTGTTGACGATTAAAGGGAATTATAAAGGTATCACTGTTTTGGCTTTTCGCTTGCTCTGATAAATACGAAAGAAGTTTTTCGCGAGTAGAACGCTTAGACATATGCAAAAGTTTTTGCACAAGCTTCCTGTTTTTCTCCGAAATTGTAAAAAACATATTCTGTACGACTTTCGCATGGAAACTGCAAGCAGAAGAACATGAAGTAAGTATCTTTTTAAGGTCAAAAAATATAACGACACTGTCCTCCACCGCCACAACATCGTTAATCAGGGCACTGCTTTCAGGCGCAACGTATGCTTCCCCAAACATTTCACCTGCTCCTTTCTTAAGTCTAATCATGCTTATATAATCATAATTAATAAAGAGTCTTATACAAAAGAAAAAGAGTCATAAAGATTCTATAAGAATCGTTATAACTCATGAAGATTGCGGAAACATTGAAAACTTCACAGTTCTATGCTATAATATAAAACGAGGTGAGAGCATGGAACGTTTTTTCGAATTGATTGCTGAATTATTGTTTGGATTCGCAAAAAGCAAACCCGATAAAATGCCATCTGATATTTCATATAATCCTATTTTTTTAATTAGACACCCTGCAAAGAAAAATCTTGCCAGAGTTTTTGCGACAATCATCGTTATTGGTGTGTTTTCATTGCTTTGGATATTTGTTGATAATGATACTCGACTCTTGTATATAATATTTATTATCTTATTCAGTATTTTGTTAATCTTAACTTTAATCGCTTTTTCTTTTCGTTGTTATGTTACAGAACAGCATATCAAAAAGAGCTATTGGGGATTGTTTAGTAAATATATCGAATGGGACAAAGTTTCGTGTATAAGAGTTGTTGAGAAAACAGATGAAAAAAGTGTTATTATTGCGAT
>JAZPZG010000029.1:0-16194 GCA_045544575.1 Clostridia bacterium | reverse complement strand
CCGTCTGTAAGCGTAGTATTCGTAAGAGTATAACTAATACCTACAGACATTGCTTCGTCTTTAGACTTAAGGGTGATACTTTCATTTATTCCATCTAAGAAAACGGTAAAATTGTTCCATACACCGCTTGTATCGATAAAGGTGAAACTTGTGTCTACGTAGTTATTATCTTCAGCTACTTTGTAAACGTTTAGCGTTCCGGTATTTATAGAAGTATTGTTAACCGAGACAGTTATAATATCGTCTTTTGTAACTGTTGCAGGAACGGTAAAGCTCTGCGCTTTAAACGGCTCAAAACCAAGCCTTGCAGTTTCCGTAACCGTATAAGAGCCTACAGGAAGATAAAGCGTTATTTCTCCGTTTTCGTCCGTTTTAGACACCCATGTTTCCCCTGTAGTATTACTCTTTACAGTAAACTCAAAGCCGGAAAGAGTACCGCTTGAGGCGCCGTCAACGGTTTTCTTAATAACGATCGTAGGTAAGTCTGATCTTTGGTATCTAAGACCGAAGCCACCGCCTGCAAGCTGTGACTCGACGTACCACGTTTTCGCTCCGTTGTAGTTCTGCCAATAAGCACCTGTTTTATATCCAAGCCAATTCTCGGATAGAAAAGCAGAGTTTGGCATCAAGACCATAGGGAAGTTCGTACCTAAGCCCCACGATGTACTTGAAATCGTGTCAGGTAAATTTGCAGGGGATTTAAATCTTCTTTTGTAATCATTTTCCGAGGATGTGAAATTGTATATACCTTGTGTCATCGCAGCGGCAATGCCTGTCGCTGTGACTGCGTGATAATACCCCGTAACAGCACTTGCGTTAATTACCATAACGGGCTCATAAAGAAAGACCCACGATACGCAGGATGTATGTTCATCTTTTCCGTAGGGAACCCGAACGTCTACCATGTTTAGGTCCCAATTAGCTTTTGTTTCGCCGTTAATAGTAAATGTAAGGTCTTTTAAGAGCGCTTCAACGGTAGTTCCTGCCGCTTTTGCTGCAAGAGTAACCAAAGTATTAGAGACAGGTCTGTTGTCCTCAAAAAAGTTTTTTGTTTCTTGGATACTTTTTGCGCCAAAATTATTTATCAGAGGAACTATGTTTGGACTTGATGTTAAGTTATAGTCGCTGCCTCGGAAAACACGGTTTGTAACCGAAGCGTATTTAGCTT
This sequence comes from Clostridia bacterium, assembly GCA_045544575.1. GTDB lineage: Bacteria > Bacillota > Clostridia > UBA1212 > UBA1212 > RGIG8523. Next base: position 15,026 of record JAZPZG010000029.1, on the reverse strand, counting down.
GGCTAAAGTCTGCATCGCAGTTTACGTATTCCTCCTTATTACCAAGCTCAAAGAGCAGCTTAGAGGTATCTACTCCTGCGCCTGTAAGCCGGTCTAAACCATAGCCGTCACGGTACAGCCAAAACGTATAACCAAACTTATGGTAATCGTCTGTTAAAGAATACTCTGAAGAGTTCGTAACGGTATCTTTCTTTGCAATGTATACGCTTATCTTCCACATTTGTGTGGTGGCATTATAGTTAGCAGTTCCCGGCTTTGCAAGTCCGTCGGGGCTTCCTATGCCGCCTGATACGTTGTTTTCATCTTCTACAAGAGAGGCTGTGACCGTAGAAAATGTGAAGCTTGTAAGCAATAGGCAAATGGCAAGGAAAAGCGTAATTGTTTTTTTTAATACTTTTTTCATTTTGTCTTAAAATCTCCTTTCTTAAGTTTTTGTATTTTATATAAACTGTTGCTCTAAAAGAGCTACCCAAAAGTTCATTTTTTAAACGTTTTGAACAGCCATAAACACAAAAAAACGAGCCGCAAAAAATTTATTTTGCAGCTCGCATGCACAGCCCTGCCTAAATGCATATATTTAATTAAAATTGTGTGTATAGTGTAGTAGAAGCATAAAAAAAGACCGCGAAATCTATGGATTTCACGGTCTTGGAGCCAATGGTGGGAATCGAACCCACGGCCTATTCATTACGAGTGAATTGCTCTACCCCTGAGCCACATTGGCATAATACGTACCTGATTCATCATCGGCACTTCGTGAAGTATAACATATTATAAAATAAATGTCCAGCAAAAATTTGTTAAAATAAACAATAATACAATAAAAATTCAGTTGGTGTAATTGACATCTGTTTAAAATGATATAAAATATGTGTGTTGCTTCAAATATTAGTGCAGGTGCCGTTTGGCCGGCAAAGATAAGGAGAAATTATGAGCAGTATACCTGAAATGTATGCGAGTATGGTTTTTAATGACCAGGTGATGAGAGAAAAACTTCCTAAGGACGTTTATAAATCATTGCATAAAACAATTGAGTCGGGAAGAGAACTTGATATTACGGTTGCTAACGTTGTAGCTAATGCCATGAAGGATTGGGCGATAGAGAAGGGTGCAACCCATTATACACATTGGTTTCAGCCGATGACGGGAATTACTGCAGAAAAACACGACAGTTTTATTTCTCCGTTGAGCGACGGCACTGTTATTATGGAATTTTCAGGTAAAGAGCTTATTAAAGGCGAACCTGATGCGTCAAGCTTTCCGTCAGGCGGATTGCGTGCAACGTTCGAGGCTAGGGGATATACTGCTTGGGATCCTACGTCATATGCATTTGTAAAAGACGGTTCGCTTTATATTCCTACTGTTTTTTGCTCATACGGCGGAGAGGTTCTTGACAAAAAGACACCGCTCTTACGTTCCGTTGAGGCTGTAAGCGGACAGGCATTGAGAGTTTTAAGACTTTTCGGAAACGGTTCTTGCAAGCGAGTCGTTACTACCGTAGGTCCGGAGCAGGAGTATTTTCTTATTGATAAAACGCTCTATGACAAAAGACCTGATTTGAGATATTGCGGAAGAACCCTTTTCGGAGCGAAGCCTCCTAAGGGTCAGGAGATGGACGACCATTATTTCGGCGCGATTAAGCCGCGTGTTGCCGCATTTATGAAAGAGCTTGATGAGGAGCTTTGGAAGCTTGGAGTGCTTGCAAAAACGAAGCATAACGAGGCAGCTCCCGCACAGCATGAGCTTGCGCCTGTTTTCTCTACTACAAATATTGCGACCGATCATAACCAGTTGACTATGGAGGCTATGAAAAAGATTGCAGCAAAGCACGGTTTGGTATGTTTGCTACACGAAAAGCCTTTTGCAGGTGTTAACGGAAGCGGAAAGCATAATAATTGGTCTCTCTCTACCGATAAAGGTGAAAATTTGCTTGATCCCGGAAAAACCCCGTATGAAAATGCACAATTTCTTCTGTTTCTTTCAGCTGTAATTAAGGCTGTCGACGAATATCAGGATTTGTTACGCGTGTCTGTTGCAACAGCAGGAAACGATCATCGTTTGGGAGCTAACGAGGCGCCTCCTGCCATCGTTTCTATATTCCTCGGTGACGAATTAGAAGCGATTTTAGCTTCTATAGAGAGCGGTAATACATACGGCGGAACGGAGAAAACCCGTCTTGAGGTAGGCGTACACACTTTGCCGAGCTTTGCAAAAGATACTACCGACAGAAACAGAACCTCACCCTTTGCTTTTACCGGTAATAAATTTGAGTTTCGTATGCTCGGGTCTTCCGCTTCGATATCCGGTGCTAATATAGCAATAAATACCTCCGTTGCCGAAGTGTTGAAGCAATTTGCGGATCAGCTTGAAAAGGCAAAGGATCAGGAGCAGTTTAACGTTATTTTACATTCGATTATAAGAGATACAATAAAGAATCACAAGCGTATAATTTTTAACGGTGACGGATATTCAGAAGCATGGGAAGAGGAAGCTGAGCGCAGGGGACTTTGTAACTTTAAAACAACGGTTGATGCACTTCCTTCATATATTTCAGAAAAAAATATAAAGTTGTTTACGTCACATCGTATTTTTACGGAGACAGAGGTTCATTCGCGCTATGAGATAAGACTTGAGACATACTGCAAGACGCTGAATATAGAAGCTGTTACAATGATTGAAATGGCAAAGCGTGATGTTTTACCCGCAATTATCGGCTATACAAAGAAGGTTGTTGACATGGTTATAGCAAAGAAGCAGCTTTCTGAAAAGCTTGATTGCAGTGCCGAGCTTGCGATTGCGGAACGACTTTCTCAGCTGTCAGGGGATATGTTTAAGGCTATTGCCAAGCTGGAGGATGTCTCCTCAAGGGCTAAAGAGATAGAAGAGATTTTGCAAAGGGCGAAGTACTACCGTGATGAGGTTATCCCTGCAATGCATAATCTTCGCGAGATTTCAGATGCCGCTGAGCCTTACGTTGACTCCGCTGATTGGCCGTATCCGTCATATGGTGAATTGCTGTATATGGTGTGATTGTTCTGGAAATCTGATGTTTTAATAAAAAATGCTTGACAATAAAAAGTAAAAATGGTAATATTATATGGCTGTCGCAGATTTGTGTTGCGATGGTTGGTATTATGGACGGTCCTCTGTCGATTCATTACACGAACGTCTATGCAAGAGAGGAGTGAATTTAAATGGATATAATTAAGGCAGTTGAAGCTGATTATCTCAACAAGGATGCCGTTAAAGTGCAGATTGGTGACTACGTAAAGGTATCTTTTAAGGTTATCGAGGGTAGCCGTGAGAGAATTCAGGTATTTGAGGGCACTGTTATCGCTATGCGCGGTGAGGGTGTTAAAGAGACTTTTACAGTAAGAAAGATTGCTTACGGTGTTGGCGTGGAGAGAGTATTCCCTGTACATTCACCTAAGATTGCCGGTATCGAGGTTGTAAGACATGGTAAGGTTAGAAGAGCGAAGCTTTATTACCTCCGTGACAGAATCGGTAAGGCAGCAAGAGTTAAGGAGAAGCTTTGATTTAAAGCTGTTCTTACTCGCGTATGAAAATGTAAACATTAGGGAGTACGGTTGTGCGTACTCCTTTTGTTTTATAGAAAGCAAGATGGAGATTTAGTTATGGAAAGCGACAATATTCGGATAAAAGATATTATTGAGGAACCGGAGTCTTGTGCATCTAAGGAACGACAGATTATTGCAATTCAAGATTTGTCCTGCATGGGTAGATGTTCTGCTACAGTCTCCTTACCGATTATATCCGTAGCAGGAATTAAAGTGAATATTATTCCCACCGCTATTCTTTCTACACAAACGGATGGCTTTACGGACTATACTTTTAAAGATTTAACCGAAGATATGCTTCCGATTGCAAAGCACTGGAGCTCTCTTAATCTCCAATATGATGCTATCTACACGAGCTTTTTGGGCTCGCTGGAGCAGATGGAGGTTGTGCAGCAGATAATTTCGAAACTTGCATCTGAAAAGACGTTGCGATTTGTTGACCCTGTTTTGGGCGACGGTGGGGAATTATATTCATGCTATAACGAAAAGTTTGTTGAAAATATGCGTAAATTGTGTGCGCTTGCCGATGTCATTACACCTAACGTGACCGAGGCAGCGTTACTTACCGGAAAAGAGTATAGAGAGGGTATTCTTGATAAGGAGTATCTCCTTGAACTTTTAGAAGAACTTTCTACTCTCGGAGTCAAGCGGTTTATAGTTATCACGGGCGCGTGCTTTTCTGAAGAGCGTACGGGTGTAGCAGTTTACGACTGCCTAAAACGTAAGGCTTCCTTTTTTATGACACCTGCCGTTATCGGAAGATTTCCCGGAGCAGGTGACGTGTATGCCAGCTCTCTGCTTGCTTCTATTCTTAATAATATTAACATGGAAAAATCAGCAGAAATTGCGCTTAAGTTTACTTCAAGGTGTATAAACTCATCGGTACTGGCAGGAACAGAGCCTCGTTACGGGTTGGACTTTGAGAAAAATCTTAAGTATCTGGCTGAGGATATTTTTAATTCTCTCTGATGCATGGGAATTTCAATACTACTTTAAAAAGGTCTCCGTCTACGGTAATTATCATGCTTCCGTTTTGAAGCTGTGTAAGACTTTTTGCAATTGCAAGTCCGAGTCCGTTGCCTTCTGTGTTTCTGGAAGTGTCCCCTCGGCTGAATCTTTCGGTTAATTCGTCAGGAGAAAGGTTGAGAGGGTCTGCAGAAATGTTTTTTAATGAGACGTTTGCATAACCTTCTTTTTCTTCCAAGGATACATATACGCGGGTATTGCTTTGTGCATATTTGCAAATATTGTTCATGAGATTATCAAATACTCGCCAAAGTCGTCGTCCGTCTGCCATTATTTTTATCGGTGTCTCAGGTTGACGGTATATTATTTGAAGACTGCGGTCGGAGAACTTCTGTTCGTATTCTCCCAATGCTTGTGATATAAGAACAGTCAGGTCGAATGGTGTGAGGAGTATATCCAAATTTCCGGTAGATGCCTTTGAGGCTTCTACGAGATCATCTATCAGTTTTTTTAATCGTTCTGATTGTCTCAGTAATACGCTTGAATATTCAGTGATTTTTTCGTTTGAACATTCTTCTTTTGAAATTAAATCTGCATAGTTTATAATTGAGGTCAGAGGTGTTTTAAGGTCATGTGAGACGTTTGTAATAAGCTCTGTCTTCATTTTTTCACTTTTAAGGCGTTCTTCCACGGCTATATTCATGCCCCTGCTTATACTGTTTAAGTTTTCAGCATGTTCTTTAAAATCAGAAAACATCCATTTATCCTCGGTAACAAAATTTAAATTTCCGTCAGCAAGGTTTTTTGCACCGATTTTCAGCCTTTTCAAAAGATATACACAAAATAATACACACGGAATCAAAATGATTTTTTCAAGGCTCCACAGTATTAAAAGATTATCAATTTCATATTGACAAAAAAGTATAACGAGAAACTCAGTAAGGGTAATTACCGTTATAATAAGCAATGTTTTCCAAAAGAGGGGAAGGGCGCAAAATACTTTTTTTAAAAGGCAAACAGCTCCGTAGCACAGCGTATTTTTCCACCACGCTCCCAGCTTTATTCTGAGTGCCAAGCTCATGGAGTATCCCAATAATACGATGACTGATATAGTATATGCCACTAAAAAGCCTACAGCAAAAGCCGGTTCGGATGTATTTGAGCAGAAAAACAGAACGGAAAAAGTGATTATTGCAATTGTTACAGCAGTAAGAAAATCAAGGGGAATTTTGGTCCCCCAGCCTTGTTGAACGTCAACACAGTCAGCACGGTGCCCTGCTGCACAAATTAAAAATATAAAGCATAAAACAAATATGATTATAGACGCGGCAAGAATTACAATTATCCAAAAACGCAGTGCATATACCAGAGAAAGCATTGTTTCGCTTCTACTGTAGAAATCGTTTAGTTCAAAGCTTTCGGTAAGGGAAAGACTTACCTCCGTATATGCCGCAGCAGTTGAGTCGTCGTAATATTTTGAAGTTGCAGTAAAGCCTGTTTCCGGCCGGAATGTATTAGTAAACTCATAAATCACGACAGAGGAGGATTCTTCGGTGTTAATTTTCGTTATCTTTACGTGTGCAAAATTATTGTCGTTAAAATATCTTTCTGCCTGTGTAAAGTTTTCGTTAATTACATAATCAAGAAGCCTGCCGGAGTCTTCTTGCATTTTATTTAAATAAACGTCTTCAAGGATATTTTGTTTGCTGGCGAAATAAACTCCGCCTTTTAACATGGCAACGATAATTATAAATGAAAGCAATGCTGTAAGTGCAGTTGAAATTGCAAGAACAAAAGCGGTTGCTTTTGCTGCTGTACGGTGTGTGAGGGGTACGGTTGTCTTTTTCATTTTTGCTTTCCTTTCTCTATTTTGTAGCCTTGTCCCCAAATTACTTTCAGGTAACGCGGGTTTGCGGGATCTATTTCTATTTTTTCACGAAGATGTCTTATGTGTACGGCAATGGTATTGTCGCACCCAAATGGGTCGTCGTTCCATACAAGACGATAAATTTCTTTCGGTGAATAGACTTTGCCGGGATTTTGCATAAGAAGCTTTAAAATTTCGTATTCTGTCGGGGTTAGTGCAATTTTAGTTCCGTCTGCTATTACTTCCTTTTCTGTGTCGTTGAGTTCAATTCCGCCTATAACGTATGTGTTTTTTTGAATTGTACCGCTGCCGAGCTGCATGTATCGTCTGAGTACCGCTCTTACCCGTGCAATAACCTCTACAGGGTTAAAGGGCTTGGTAATATAATCGTCTGCCCCCATGTTAAGACCTAAAACCTTATCGGTATCTTCGCTTTTTGCAGTGAGCAAAATGACGGGCACGTTGCTTTTCTCCCTGATTTTAACAAGAGCAGAGATGCCGTCGGTTTCCGGCATCATAATATCCATTAATATGAGATGGATTTCTTCTTTGTTTATTATTTCCAAGGCTTCGTTGCCGTTTGAAGCTTCAAGTAAATTTAAATCAGGTGAAAACAGATATATTTTCAATGCATTTACAATATCTTTTTCATCGTCGCAAATAAGTACGTTATACATATTTATCAACCTCCGCAGTTTTATTTTAGCATATACAATGCTTAAAAATAAATCGGTATAAATATTAAGATTTTATTAAAACAAAAAATTCAGTATATAATAATAAAACACTGCTTTCACGGGGGGTGAAGGCAGTGTTTTTACTGTCAGATATTTTCCGATAAAAACTTAATAAAATCTTTTTCCAAATCGTCTAACGTTGAAGCACAGTTTTCGTATCGCAAGCTGTACGTATAGTCATTTACACAGTCGTCTGCGGCATTGCCGAGAGCTTCGTTTGAATAATCATCTGTATTTCTTGTCACGAGAAGCGTTTCACAATCGCATAAGGAGTCTTTTTTCAGAGAGATGAGCAACTTGCGCGCAGAAGTTATAAATTTATCTATTTCAGAGCCCTCGCGTATGTGTACAAACATAAGCTGTTCATCGGTATTAAGAAAATCTCTTGCTTCGTTTAAAATATATGTATTGCAGAGATCGTTGTATTCCGTAAAAAGACTTTTTAAATCAGCAAGCATCTTTCGGGCCTTTGGTGTTTTTTCACCGTTCCAGCCTGCTTTGGAGGCAAGTTCTTTTATAGGTGTAATACTTGAAACGTTTCTTACACGGTAATGCTTGGCGGCGATTTCGCAGAGCGTGTCCTTTCCGCAACCTCCGCGTCCGTTGATTACTATAATGCTTTTTTTCACGTTGATTCCTCCTTGTTATTCAACATTCAACGAAAAAACCGAATCTCAAGCATACTCGCAGATGAAGCATACCATAGATTCGGTCGTGTGAGTTATTCTACTACAACTATATTTGCTTCGTCAACAATTAATTCGGTGACTCTATCTCCCAAAATCATATTTTCAAGCTCGGCTCTGGGGACTACCGCCAAAAAGGCTTCTGCAGACTCGTAATTGTATTCTTTTGCGTATTTTTCCGCACCTGCATTAAAGTCATCTTCTGAAAGAGTCATTTTTTCTTTTTGTACTATTGCAGCAATTATACAGTCTATTCCAACCTGGTACTCTTTAAATTCCTGCAGTTGCTCTTCGGTATAAATACCGTAAAAGTAACCGGTTAATGTCAAAACGTCAACGCCGTATGTGCTTGCTTGATTTTCAAGAGTTGTCTGCATTTTCTTCATAAGGTTTTCGGGATAGCTTTTAAATTTTGTATCTTCGTAGATTTTACCTAACAGGGAGCTTTCAAGGCGCTCGTTAAAAGCAGATTCCTTTGAACTTTTAATTGTCTTTTTTGTGTAAGCAACGTACTCGTCTTTGTTAGTATATGCGGGAACAAACTTAGATTCATCAAAGCTGTCTCCGGCTGAATTTTTTGAGCTTAATTTATATGCTTTCGCCAAAAGCTCTGTTGTTTCTTCGGAAAGAGCAGGGTAAATGTAGTTGAGCTTTATTTTAAAGACAGCCGGCTTTCCTGCGAGATCCTTGCTGTGGTAGTCTTCGGGGAAGGTTACGTTAATGTCAAACTCTGTGCCTGCAATTTTACCTATAATTGCTTCTTCAAAACCGTCAATAAAAGATTTACTGCCTAAAATCAAATCCTGCTGTGTAGCAGTTCCTCCGTCAAATTTCTTGCCGTCCGTGTATCCTTCGTAATCGATATTTACCATGTCACCGTTTTTTGCAGCTACGGTGTCCTTAATTAAAAGGGCAGTGTATTCCTTGTATACGTCGACTTCCGTGACAAGTTTTCCATCCTTGTCAAATTCATTGAGACTGTAAATGTTATTTAAATCGTCATAATAGGCAGACGCGATTTCAGCCTCGCTCACCGTAAGATTTTTTTCAAGCTCTACGCCTTTATATTTACCTAACGTGAGTATACTTACGTCATAATCACTATAGCTGAGACTTCCGTCTGAGTTTTCTGTCTTTTTATTACAGCCTGTTACAGGGCAAAGCAACAACAAAGCCATAGCCATAGCGGACAGGCATTTTGCGGTTTTTATAAATCTTTTTTTTAACATGTGATACCTCTTTTGTGTTTTTTTACTGAAAACAGTAAAATCATTGTATCACAAGTTTATTCAATGTTAAAGAGGTTTTTTACTGTTCCAATTGACGACCGATAATACCTGCTGCAGATTGGGTCAGTTTTGTTTCAAGCTCGCCGAAAGAAGCCTTTTTATCAGAAGAGAGCATCATTATTGTACCTATTGCATCTCCATGTGCGAGAATAGGGGTAATTACCTGGGAACTGAATGTGTTGTGTTCTTTCTCATCTAATATACTGACGGGCTTTTCGTTTTCTCCGCGATTTATTACGGTGTCTCTTTCTTCCATAATATCTTCTAATGCACGGCTTATCTTTTTATCAAGGTATTCCTTTTTCGGTGCTCCCGAAACGGCTACCACTACGTCACGGTCAGTGATAATGAGTGCATGTCCGCTGGTTTTTGAAAGACTTTCGGCATACTGTGCGGCAAAATCACTTAAATCCTTTAATGCAGAGTATTTTTTCAGTATTACGCCGCCGCTTTCCGTTGTGTAAATTTCAAGCGGGTCGCCGTTTTTTATGTGCAGAGTTCTGCGTATTTCTTTTGGGATAACGATTCTTCCGAGCTCGTCAACGCGTCTCACTATTCCTGTTGCTTTCATATATAACAAAATCTCCTTGCTTTACAAATTTGTACAGTTAGTATCTGTAAAACAAGAAGATTTATACCTTGCGAGTACAAAAATATGAAAGTAATACGAATTAAAATTGACAGAAGAATCGAGGAATGCGCTGGGGCGGGGGTTCAGATCCCTTTGCTTTCAAATAAGGTTTTACATATTCAATCAATTCTTCTTCCGGTAAAAAGTGTTCCACAAAATCACCGCCTTTAGTTCATTAAAACATATTTAATTTCAAAAGTAAACTCACGCAGTATGAATTTCATTAAAATACAGACAATGAGAACACAATTTGTAATTTAAGGAGAAATGTATATATGAAAGCAACCGGAATTGTGAGGAGAATTGATGACCTCGGCAGAAGTGCTATTATAAAAAGTCCTGCGACGGTTGTTTTTTAAAAAGATGATTTTGCCGAAGGTGAGTTACATAATTGTTTAAGGAAAGATTATTTTAAACGGTCAATATTGCATAGTTGCGTTGGATATGGTATAATTTGAGCCGTATATATGCGGAGGTGAAGCCATGTATCTTAATGAACAGCATAAGATTTGGATTGCAACGGGAGAGACTCCCATTTACTTAGAACCGGGGATGGCGAATCGGCATGGTCTTATTGCCGGAGCTACGGGTACGGGTAAGACTGTTACGCTTAAGGTTCTTGCGGAATCTTTTGCGGATATGGGTGTGCCTGTTTTTTTGGCTGATATAAAGGGTGATCTTTCGGGAATGTGTATCGAGGGTACCGAAACGAAGCATATCCGCCGCAGTATAGACAGCATGGGTCTCGGTGATTTTAAGTATTCTGCGTATCCCGTTCAGTTTTGGGATGTATACGGAAATTCGGGACTTCCCGTGCGTACTACTGTTTCGGCAATGGGCCCCGAGGTTTTGAGCCGATTGCTGGAGCTTAGCGACGTTCAGAGCGGTGTTTTGCGTATTATTTTCAGAATTGCCGATGATAAGGAATTGCTTCTCATAGATTTGAAGGATTTAAGAAGCATGGCACAGTATGTTGGCGATAATGCAAAGGAATTCAGACTCAGCTACGGTAATATTTCAGCACAGTCGATAGGTGCGATTCAGCGTTCTCTGCTTAAACTGCAGGATGAGGGCGGCGATGTGTTTTTCGGTGAGCCTGCGCTTGACCTAAAGGATTGGATAAAGTGGTCTGAGGACGACGGCAGAGGCATGATGAATATTCTTGAATGTCAGGAATTGTTTAATCATCCGCTTTTATATTCTACGTTTCTTCTTTGGATGCTTACTGAGCTTTATGAAATGCTTCCGGAAGCAGGAGATCTTGAGAAACCTAAGTTGGTTTTCTTCTTTGACGAAGCCCATCTGCTGTTTGACGATGCTCCGAAAGCTTTGGTTGATAAAGTTGAGCAAGTGGCGCGTCTTATTCGTTCAAAGGGTGTCAGTGTATGGTTTATTACCCAGAATCCTTCCGATATTCCGGACAGTGTACTCAGCCAGATAGGAAATCGTGTACAGCATGCTCTTCGTGCATATACTCCTAATGAGCAACGTTCTCTTCGTGCCGCTGCACGTTCCTTTAGAGTTAATCCTGCTTTTGATACCGAAACAGAGCTTCAGGCCTTAGGTACGGGTGAAGCGTTAGTTTCCGTACTGGACGAAAAAGGAATACCGTCTGTCGTACAAAGGGCGGGTATTTTACCTCCTCGCAGTTCGATGAGTGCCGTAGATACGGAAACTATAAGCGAGATTGTTAAAAAGAGTCGTTTTTATGAAAAGTATGCTCAGTGTACGGACAGAGAGTCTGCATACGAAATGCTTGAAGAACAGCGCGAGGAAGAAGCAGAAGCCGAGGAAAAGGCTGAAAAGGAAGAAAAGAAGAAAGCTTCAAAAGCTTCAAAGAAAAGCAGTTCGGGAAGAAAGAGAAAATCATTGTTAGAACGAACCGTTGATTCTGCGGCAAGCTCGATAGGACGTTCTTTGGGACAGAAAATCGTGAGAGGTTTGTTTGGTAATATAAAATTCAAATAATATAAATATTAAAAAGGAGACGAGATTATGGGACTTATTAAAGCTGCAATGGGTGCAGGCGGCGGAGTGCTTGCCGACCAGTGGAAAGAATTTTTCTATTGTGATGCACTTGATATGGACGTTTTGGTAACGAAAGGACAAAAGCGCACAAGCTCACGTTCTTCAAATACCAAGGGCGAGGATAACATTATTTCAAACGGTTCGGGAATTGCGGTAGCAGACGGACAGTGTATGATAATCGTAGAGCAGGGAAGGATTGTAGAGATATGTGCAGAGCCCGGAGAGTTTACGTACGATACGTCTACGGAGCCTTCGATCTTTGCGGGAAAGCTCGGTGAAAGCATTATAGAATCTTTTAAGACCTTCGGAAAGCGTTTTGCGTACGGAGGAGATACGGGAAAGGACCAGAGAATTTATTACTTTAACACAAAGGAAATCATGGGTAATAAGTTCGGAACACCGAGTCCTATCATGTTTAGCATGGTAAACAAAGAACTGGGCATCAGAAAGACGATTAACGTAAGATGCAACGGTACTTACTCTTACATACTTAAGGACCCGATTTTGTTCTATACGAGAGTATGTTCAAACGTAGAAAGCGAGTTCAGAAGAGATCAGATTGATGAACAGCTAAAGGCAGAGTTCATAGATGCGTTGTCACCTGCATTCGGAACACTTTCGGAGATGGGCCTTACACCTGCACAGCTTGCGGGAAAGACGACAGAGCTTAAGACAGCGATGAACGAGGCACTTAAGGCAGAGTGGATAGAGACAAGAGGTATTTCGATAGAGAAAATTACCTTGTCGCCTATAACACTTACCGAAAAGGATATGCAGGCAATCGCAGAGATGGAGGATGCTGCATCCTACGGCGGAAATGCATTCATGATGGCAGGAAGAATGGCATCCTCCACGGCAAATGCAATGGAAACTGCAGCAGGAAACGAGGCAGGAGCTATGACGGGCTTTATGGGCATGGGCATGGCAGGCGGCGCAATGGGCGGCGGCTTCAATGCTGCACAGACTTTCTATAATATGGGTATGCAACAACAGGCACAGCAGCAACAGACGCAGCAGACTCAGCAGACTCAGCAGCAGAACACTGCACCTGCGGCAGAAGGCTGGCAATGTGCTTGCGGAGCAACAGCTACGGGAAAGTTCTGCCAGGAGTGCGGAAATAAAAAGCCCGAACCTCAGGTGTCAGGCGGTTGGACTTGTACCTGCGGAGCAACAAACAAGGGTAAGTTCTGTCCCGAGTGCGGAGCGCAAAAGCCTGCAGGAGTACCGCAGTACAAGTGTGACAAGTGCGGATGGGAGCCTGCAGATCCTACAAAGGCACCTAAGTTCTGTCCTGAATGCGGTGACCCGTTTGATAACGGTGATTTGTGTTAACCGTTTGAATTTTCTTTTCCGTAAACAACAGCTAAACGGCTGACTCAATATAATTTTATAAAAGTACAGCCGATGTTTAAATTTTATTTAAGTATCGGCTGTATCACAAATGAATAGGTGAGAATTGAGGTTGTTTATTATGGGATTAGAGGAAAAAAGAAATTCAGAATATGATGGTTCTTCTTTTGGTATTGATTTAAATTCGGAAACTCTTCAGAAAATGTCAGAAGAACTTACTACTCATGCGGTATTACAGGAAACTGTTTACGGTTGGTTGCAAGGAACTACATTGTATTTTTGCTCCGACCTTAACAAGCTTACGTATGCTGACTTTGTTAATCATATAGGCTGTGATGCTACAGAATATCGCTTTGACTCAAAATATCAGGCAAGAACGTATACGTGGCGGGCATCAGATAAGCCTATTGCGTGCCTTTGTGCACTGTTTAAAGAAAAAGAAGGGGCTTGGCGTATCTATTCTACAGGTTCGGCTCAAGTCAGAATGCCTGATGATTTTATTGATAATTTAGGAAAAAAACAAAAAAACAGTTGAAAGGGGAGCTGAAAATTGGCAGGACTGCAACAATATAAATGCCCTTGCTGTGATGGTGCAATAGAATTTGACAGCGATTTGCAGAAAATGAAATGCCCCTATTGCGGCACGGAATTCGAAATGGAAACCCTGAGGACATACGATGAGGTTTTGAAAAATGAAAAAAACGATGATATGACTTGGGAAACTACAGCAGGATGTGAATGGCAGGAGGGAGAGACAGACGGACTTCGTGTGTATTCTTGCAACTCATGTGCGGGAGAAATTGTAGGTGATGAAACGACTGCCGCAACAAGCTGTCCTTATTGCGGAAATCCGGTAGTTATGATGGGACAGTTCTCGGGCAGTTTGAAGCCTGATTACGTGATACCATTCAAATTTGACAAAAAGGCGGCGGTAGAAGCTTTGAAAAAGCATTACGGCGGTAAAAAACTTCTTCCGAAAGCGTTCTCTGATCAGAATCATATTGATGAGGTTAAGGGTATATATGTTCCTGTCTGGCTTTTTGATACAGATGCCGATGCCAACGTCAGGTATAAAGCAACCAAGCTTCGTACCTGGAGCGACAGCAATTACAATTACACCGAAACCAGCTTTTATTCTGTTGTAAGAAGCGGCTCTATTGGTTTTGAACGCGTGCCTGTGGACGGCTCATCAAAGATGGATGATACACTTATGGAGTCTATTGAGCCTTTTAATTTTTCAGGTGCCGTTGATTTTCAGACCGCATATCTTGCCGGATATCTTGCAGATAAATATGACGTGGATTCGGAACAAAGTATTACAAGAGCAAATGAAAGAATTAAAAAGAGTACTGAGGATGCTTTTGCAGCGACAGTACAGGGATATTCTTCAGTTATGCCTGTAGCTACTAACATCACGTTGCAAAACGGTGTGGCTAAATATGCTTTATATCCTGTATGGTTGCTTAATACTTCATGGAAAGGAAAAAAATATACCTTTGCAATGAACGGACAGACGGGAAAATTTGTCGGTGACCTTCCCTTGGATAAGAGTGCGTACAGAAAGTGGCTTTTCGGAATTGCGGGAATTGCAGCTGCGGTTGCATTTGCTATCTCTTATCTTTTATGGCTTTTGTAAGGGGGTGCTGTTATGACAAAAAGAATCTTTGCATTAATGTTTGTTTTAATTATATCTGTATCTTCGGTTGTTTCAGTGCTCGCAAATACGGCAGAAACAGAAACGACGCAAAGACTTTATGACGGAGCGGATCTTCTTACCGATGAAGAAGAAAAGTCTTTTGAAGATAAGCTTTGTGCGGTAAGTGAAAAGTACAAGGTTGATTTTATTATCGCAACCGTCGAGTCTGTCGGAGAGGATTATACCATTGATGAGTAC
>JAZPZG010000028.1:0-94303 GCA_045544575.1 Clostridia bacterium | reverse complement strand
TGTCCTTGTTGTTTATAACGAGGAGATTCGAAGAATTAAATGCTGCGCGGATGAGCGCAGCCGGGGGGGGCTTGCCGTCGCCCAACCAATATCTATTAATAATAGATGCAAACGAATCTCCTCGAGTCCACCATAAACAACAAGGCCACCCTTTCTATTAAGAATCATCATGACTCGTAATGCTTATGAAATATTGAAAAATTTGCTTTACTATGGCATAATTAAAAAAACACGAACGGAATGAGTATTATGGATAGAAAGTTTTTTGATAACGAACTCAACCTCTTACTTACAAAAGCAGAGGAAAAAATTCCTGATGAGAATTTACCCAATTTACCCTTTATGCAAAGTGTTCCAGATGTTCATGATTGGTATATGTTTGAACACGAACTTTGGGAAATCGGCGAAGAGATTAGACAACTTATTCTTATGGGTAAAAAAGCACTAACCCAATCGCAAATAGACAGGATTATTAATATTTGCTTGGATGAAAGAGCAAAAAGAGGCAGACAGAGTTTTGTTCTTTTGTTGGGTAAAAAAGTATACCAGAAGTATTCTGACAAAATCGCACCTCTGCTCGACAGCGATGACATTGACGGTCAAGTGATTGATACCTTGTATAAAATGCAAGCAGGACAATATGTTGATTTGATTCGTCCATTTATGAATCATAAAAGAACTTGGATAAAAAACACCGCAAAAAGGTATGTTCAAAAATATCAATAATACAAGGGGTGATTTGCATGAAAAGGCTTGTATCGGTTTTGATTCTAATTCTATTGATGTTTTCATTTACTGCTTGTGAAGGAATGTCTGTATCTACCAAAAGATATGATGAAATATCAAACTATGTTTTAGAGAACATTGATACTCTTTCGCCCGAAAAAGAAATAGAGTTTTTTGATTATGAAGCAACAGGACTCAGCATTGGTGGTGTTTATTACGGTTATTATTACACCGCCAACAATGATATTGAAGTTCCTGACTTTTATGCGGGTGATAATTTGGGCAAAAGGTATGAAGCAGACGGCGGCACATATTTTGGGAAACCCAACAACGGTACCGATTGGTGCTTTATTAAGAAGATAACAGACAAGTGGTATTACTACGAATTGCATTGGGCATAAAGAACATAACCCCCTTTGACTTTTGATGGTCAAAGGGGGTTAAAAATAACTTGCACCAAGTTTGCACCAAAGCAAAAAACAAGGCAAAAAGAAAACCCCGAAAACCGTGATGGTTTCGGGGGTTTTGAATACTCTGTAAGATAAGTAATTATCTCTTTGAGAACTGAGGTGCTCTTCTTGCTTTCTTGAGACCGGGTTTCTTTCTTTCTTTCATTCTGGGGTCTCTTGTGAGGAAGCCCTCTGCCTTGAGGTCTGCCTTGAAAGCTTCTTCGTCAACCTCGAGGAGTGCTCTGGAGATACCGTGTCTGATGGCACCTGCCTGACCTGTGTATCCGCCGCCTGTAACCTTGCAGATAACGTCGAATTTGCTCTCTGTGCCTGTAAGTGCGAGGGGCTGACGAACGATGTACTTGAGAGTTTCAAGACCAAAGTACTCGTCAATGCTTCTGCCGTTGATAGTGATGGTGCCGTTTCCGGGAACCAAAGCTACGCGAGCGATAGATTTCTTTCTTCTGCCTGTTCCGCAATATCTGTCTGCCATGATATTATCCTCCTTCGGTCAATCAAATCTCGTAAACTTCAGGCTTCTGTGCAGCATACTTGTGCTCAGGACCTGCAACAACCTTAAGCTTCTTGAACATAGCTCTTCCGAGAGAGTTCTTAGGAAGCATTCCCTTAACAGCGTACTCAACTGCGTATGTGGGGTGCTTAGCCATAAGAGTCTTAAAGTTAGTCTCTTTCAAGCCTCCGGGATAACCGGTGTGGTGTCTGTAAAGCTTGTCGTTGAACTTATTGCCGGAAACAACAACCTTGTCAGCGTTGATAACGATAACGTAATCACCTGTGTCAAGGAAAGGTGTGTATTCGGGCTTATTTTTACCGGAAAGAATAGTCGCAATAACAGTAGCGAGACGGCCGAGAGTCTTTCCCTCTGCGTCGATAACATACCATTTCTTTTCCAGTTCATTTGCTTTTGCTACAAATGTTTTCATTGCTGAATGAACCTCCTAAAAATCGTTACTTCGTAATTTTAATAATTAAGTACCGCAAAAGACCGTAATCGCAATGCGGCAAGTAAAATAATACCTCTAAAAAAGCAGTTTGTCAAGGTATTATTGGCTATTTTTAGGGTTATTTTAGGTTTTTAGCGGTGAAATTTCAAATATATCTCTTTTAGACTAACTTTCTTGCGGTTTTTCGTGAATACTCTTTAATTCTTGCTTTCCAATTCATTTTTTTCCGCAGGAGCGTAAATTAATTTCTTTGGAGTTATAACCGCAGACATCTTTACGTCGTGAGGCTCGGCCTCTATTTCGGGATAAAGCTGAAAGTCGTACCCGACGCCCAATTTAAAAAAGATTTTTTTTCCGTACTTTGCAAAATATCTGTCGTAAAAGCCACTGCCGTAGCCCAATCTGTTCATATTGTGGTCGAAAGCGATTCCGGGAACAACCATAAATATTTTTTTTGAGCGCATGGGGATAGCCAAGCTGTCTTCTGTGACACAAGGCTCGAGAATGTCTTTATAGCCGGGCATGAGCTCAGTCGGGTCGTCTGTGTAATGAAATTCCATTGTGCCGTCTTCCTTGCATACCGGATATGCAATTTTCTTTTCGTCGGCAAGAGCTTGATGTGCAAACATTATCGTTTCTACTTCTCCGTTGATTGCGGCGTAGAGGAAAATTTCCTTTGCCTTTTCATACTCAGGCATAAAAATAAATTTGTTGAAGATTTTATAATTTTCTTCGATAGCCTCGTCCAGTGGTATAAATTTGCGACGAGGTAAAACTTCTTTTCTGATTTCGTTTTTTGTCATATTATCACCCTCTATGTACTTAAATGGTAACACTAAAACTGTAAATATACAATAATAAAAAGTTAAAATTTATTATTATTGTGTTTTTTCAGTCAAAGTATTATAATCATTTCATTAGTCAGCATACAAACGTAAAGGCGGTTTTAACAAATGAAAAGAAGAGTAATGACAATTATTGTTGTATTATTGTCCACGATTTCAATTCTTTTTTCACAGATTCCCGTTGTGAAAGCAAAGTATTACATACGCGACCGTATGAAGATTGATTACGAGAGTGCGGAAGCAGAAGATGAGTTTTCAGCAGATATTGAAAAGCTTAACGTATCATATCTGGCAGGTAACAGTAGAGTAAAGGTAGTTGCCGGCGAAAAAGCCATTCACGGAAATAAGTCTTTGGCAATTAACTGCTGCGATATGCGTTGGTGGGGCTTGGATGCAAGAGAAAAGCGTATGAATTTAACTTTTTCTTTATCCTTTGACGATTGTTTCAATAATGTGATGTCGTTGTCTGTGGGATCGGAACAGCCTACGTATGCGGAGAAAGTAAGACGTGTTTTAAAAATTACCAAGGTTGGCAGCATTGCACAGGTCTGCGATTGGAAAGACAGCGTTCTTGCCGAGTTGGAGCTGCACCGTGTGTATAATTTTACGGTGAGCTTTAATCGTACAAGCAACCTTTACAGTATAAAAGTGAACGGAAATGTAATCGGCAAAGACATTGAGCTTGATATGAGTATTTACTCAATTACTTCTTTCATTATCGCCGTTAACGAAAACAGATATTCTCCTGTCGATAACCCGTATATAATTATCGACGACATAAAATTCACAACTGAGGGAAAAGATACACCGCAAGAATTTTCTACTCAAGAAACCGGTGAACTGCCGACTATAAAAATTCCGATAATAAGCGACGAAAAAATAAAAGTTTTTGTTAATGATACAAAGCTTAAAATGGAAAAAGAACCTGTAATTGACGGTGACGTCCTTTATCTTGACGTCGAGTCTCTTGCAAAAGGGCTTGGAATGACTTTTTTTTCGACGGCAGAAGGCTTTGAGATAAAAAACGACAACGTTACCGTTAGTGCCGTTTTGGGAAGCAACGTTATTAAGATTAACGGGAACGAAGTATCAATAAATAACCCGATTACAGAGATTGACGGTAAGACGGTTGTTTCTCCGAATTTTATAAACGAGGCGTTCAATGCTAAGGTTTGGTGGGATAAAGAAAGCGGGATATTTGCTGTTACCATCGGCGAATACAAGGACAATGGTCTATTGGTAAGCCTTAACGGCAAGCTTTTTATGAACGGAGAGCCGTATTATGAGATAAGCTACAATAAGTTTGATCTTTTCTATCAAATTTTGGCAGGGTACGTGCCGTCTAATGAATTTCCGAGAAAGGAACATCAGTTTGAAGCGGCAGAAGCGGCAATAAAACAACTCAGCGAGGCCGGTTTTACATCAGTAAGGGCATTCATGTATTCATCTGCTTTCCCGGATCTTATGTATAATGAAGACCATCAACGAATTTATTTTGAGGCCATGGACAAGACGTTCGACCTTTTGGATAAATACAATATGAAGGCTGTTGTTTGCCTGGGCTTGATTGAAAAGCATTTGCTCGAAAGAGAATATGTCGAGGGCGAAGGCTGGACCCCGGGGGACGAAGACTTGAATGACTTGGTTGCCGATTCCGAAAGTGCTTCAAGGCAGAATGTTTACAAATATATTGATATGTTTGTGAGCCGTTATAAGGACAGAGATTCCGTGCTGATGTGGGAAATTAAAAATGAAGCAAATCTGGAGGCAGATATCGGAAATGCTTTAAGTGCTGTGCGTTATTCACTTTTACAGGAAGCGAGCTTTTACGCAGATTGTGCAGAAAAAATTCGTTCCATTGATGACAAACACCTTATTTCGGGCGGTGATGCAGTTATGAGAAAATCTCAGTGGAATCTCCTGAAGGACACTATGAACGGCGTTAATGTTTCGTGGAAAACCGACACGGTAGAGGAGAATTTTAAAGCAATTGCACTTTTAAATGAAAAACTTGATGTTGTTAGCTTGCATGTATACGGTCTTGGCTGTACTGACACAAGAGAATTTATTTACATTGATGAAAAGGGCAATGAGGTTGAGGCAACATGGGAGCTTTTCCAGCAGCATGCAAAAAATTTGCAAAAGACTTTTTATAATGGTGAAACAAATCCCGGTTTGAATTCAAACAATGAAAATTTTGCAGAGTTAACACAGAGCTATATTGATGCTATAATAGATGCAGGCGTTCAGTTAACTCATTGGTGGACGTTTCGTTCAGACCGTCAGGGATTTGAGGATGGTTACGAATGGCGTTGTGAAAGCGGTGTCTTGTGGGATTCAATTGTTGCTGCCAATAAAAAGATAAAAGAAGTTTACGTTGTGAATGTTGCCGGAGAGGACAATACCGATACCGTTTGGGAGGATAAGGCCTTTGAGGTTATAGACATTGCTAATGTTGCAGCGGACGAAACAAAGTACGTTGAAGTAGTTGAGACAACTCCCATACCAAATGCAACTGAAATTCCAACTAAAAACGAAGAGCAGACACATTCTTCTTGTTCTTCGGTATTGATGGGAGGAACGTGGTTTGTGATAATGATTGTAGGGTCTTCTATAATTTTTTTAATAAAGAAACGGAGATAGGTAAATGAACAAGAAAAAGCTTGACAAAAAGAGACTGTTGACTTTATTTTTAACTTTTCTCAAAATCGGTGCTTTTACTTTCGGCGGCGGATACGCAATGATTCCGCTGATACAAAGGGAAACTGTTGAAAAGCAGAAATGGCTTTCGGATGACGACATTTTGGAGATTATTGCTATTGCAGAATCTACACCTGGTCCGATTGCAATAAATGCGGCGACTTTTGTAGGCTACAGGACCTGCGGTGTTTTGGGGGCTGCGTGTGCGACGTTTGGTGTGGTATTGCCCTCTTTTGTAATAATCAGTATCATTGCCTTTGTATTGCGTCAATTTCAAGATATTAAAGCGGTTCAATATGCTTTTATGGGAATAAGAGCCGGAGTTATGGCACTGCTAATTAAAGCGCTGTGGACGATGTACAAAAAAGCACCGCATAACGTTTTGTCGTACGGTGTGATATTAGGTGCATTTGTTTCAGTAGCGCTTCTCGACATTAACGTACTGTTTGTTATAATAGGCTGCGCGGTAGTTGGCTTGCTGTATTCTGTTTTTACCGCAAAAAATAAAGTAGGGAGGGATAAGCAATGATTTATCTTGAACTGCTTTTGACTTTTTTCAGAATAGGTCTTTTTACGTTTGGCGGCGGATATGCGATGCTTCCGCTTGTTCAGGAGGCTGTTGAGGCAAAGGGTTGGATCAGCAGTGCCGAGATTATCAACTTTATCGCAGTAAGCGAGAGCTCTCCCGGTCCGTTTGCAACCAATATGGCTACCTACGTAGGAGCAGAGACCGGCGGACTATTCGGTGCGGTTTGTGCGACGCTTGGCGTGGTATTGCCGTCATTCATAGTTATACTTCTTGTTGCAAGCTTTTTTGACAAGTTTAAAGAAAATAAAATTGTTAAAGGCTGCATGGCAGGGCTCAAGCCCGCTGTGGTAGGACTTATCGGCGCGGCAATCGTGTCGGTAGGAAAGACTGTCTTTTTCCCTAATGGCTTTAGCTTTTCCGTTTTTTCGGGTGCACAGTTTTGGTTTTCTCTGGCGGTTTTTGCAGTAATGTCCGTGTGTGCCTTTAAAAAGGTTCATCCGATTATTATAATCTGCATTTCAGCCGTTTTGGGTATCGGTGCAGGGTATATATTACTTTAAATCAAGAAGTTTTCTAAGCTTTGAAAAGAAACTGAAAGTGTATTCGATACCAATTCGGTTATTGTTTCCGTCCCGCATGTTTTCGTAAAAGAAGTACTGTGCTTTTCCGCCGTAATCAATTCGCCATTCTACCATATAGGGGGCAATTGCTTCTCCTCTTTCGGCAACAATGCAAAGCGGAAATTGCGGCGTAACATTTTTAACCTTTTTCACGGTACGGTACTTGAGTTTTCTCTTTGTTATGCTTTTTTCGGCAAACTTTTTTATTTTTAGGTTTCTTATAATGGTGCTTTGGGGGCAAATCATTGTCGACGTTAAATACTTGGAATTACGGTCTTCAGTGCACTTATAAACAGTGGGATATATTCCCATACCTTTGTCTGTGTCATCATCGGTATAAGGTTCTTCAGTAATGGTTATATTGTCTATCCATTCCAGGCCGGAGGAACAAAAAGACCAAATTACGCGAATAAAAGTTAAGATAAGGCTTGCTATACCTATGACCGCTAATACTGCTTCAATAATTTCAATAGTTTTTATTGTTTCCATGCGAAGCTCCTTTTAATTTTAATATTGATAAAACCGACATGTGAACTGTCAGAACAGTCCCCATGTCGGTTTTTTACTTTAAATTGTATTATCTTTTACACCTTTTCAACGGAGAAAACTGCATCCTCGCCGTTGATGTTCCAGTCCTTTGTGAACGCTGTTGCGGAAGCGGAAGGTGCCAAAATGATTTCATTTGCAAGAACGTCGTGCTTGATTTCATCGGCACGAGCAGACACAATCTCGGCAAGCTTGTCATTTCCGGAGACGTTGACTTTAATGTGGTCCATTACGTCAAAGCCTGCATCCTTACGCATTGTCTGGATTTTACTGATAATTTCACGTACAAAGCCTTCTTGGATAAGCTCAGGCGTGAGAGTTGTATCAATTGCAATTGTGTAGCCGCTGTCGGAAACCGAGGTGTAGCCCTCAACCTTGCCCGTGTCAATGAGAAGATCTTCTACTGCGAGCTCTGCAGTACCGCCGTTTAATTCAAGCTTGAGAACTCCGGTTTCGTCAAGCTCTTTCTTAGCGGCATTGCCGTCTATGGATGCAAGAGCATTTCTTATTTCGCCCAAAAGCTTTCCGTATTTCGGACCTACGGTCTTGAGCTGAGGCTTGAACGTGTAGGTTGAGAAGCGTGACATATCGCTTACGAATTCAACGTTCTTGATATTCAGCTCGTCCTCGATAATCTCCTTGTAGAGGTCGCCGAGCGCATCGGGTGCGTTAACGTACATCACACCGAGAGGCTGACGGTTCTTTATTGCCGCATCGTTTCTTGCAGCTCTGCCCATTACTACGATTTTCAAAACCTCGTCCATTGCCTTTTCGAGTGCCTTGTCAATAAAGGCTTCGTTTGCAACGGGATAATCGCAGAGGTGTACGCTCTCGGGAGCGCTTGAATCAATGCTGCATACAAGATTCTGATAAATTTCCTCTGTCATAAAAGGAATCATAGGTGCGGCAAGCTTTGCAAGAGTTACCAACGTGGTGTGCAAGGTCATGTAAGCGTTAATTTTATCCTGTGTAAGCTCCTTTGACCAGACGCGCCCACGGCTGCGGCGCACATACCAATTACTTAGCTCGTCAACAAAATCCTGAAGCGCACGTGCAGTCTCGGTAATTCTGTAGTTGCCGAGGCTTTCATCAACGTTCTTTACGAGCGTGTTGAGCTTTGAAAGCAACCATTTGTCCATTACCGACAATTTATCATATTCAATGGAATATTTTGTCGGGTCAAACTTGTCGATGTTAGCGTAGAGCACGTAGAACGCATAGGTGTTCCAGAGTGTTCCGAGGAACTTTCTCTGACCTTCCTTTACGGCATCATCGTAGAAGCGGTTCGGAAGCCAAGGTGCGCTGTTTTCGTAGAAATACCAACGAATGGCATCTGCTCCGTGTTTTTCGAGGGTCTCAAACGGGTCTACCGCATTGCCCTTCGATTTACTCATCTTTTGACCTTCTCCGTCAAGCACCAAGCCCAAAACGATAACGTTCTTATAGGGTGATTTGTTGAAAATCAAGGTAGAAATAGCGAGTAACGAGTAGAACCAACCTCTTGTCTGGTCAACTGCCTCGGAAATGAAGTCTGCAGGGAAGTTTTCGTCAAAGATTTCTTTATTCTCAAAGGGGTAATGCCACTGAGCAAAGGGCATTGCACCGGAGTCAAACCAACAGTCGAGAACTTCGGGGGTTCTGTGCATTTCGCCGCCGCACTTTTCGCACTTGATTGTAACGGCATCAATGAAAGGACGGTGGAGCTCGATATTATCGGGACAATTATCTGACATCTCTTTAAGCTCTGCAATAGAACCGATTGAATGTCTGTGGCCGCATGAACATTCCCAGATATTAAGAGGAGTTCCCCAATAACGGTTACGGCTTACGCCCCAATCCTGAATGTTTTCAAGCCAATCGCCGAATCTGCCCTTGCCGATACCCTCGGGAATCCAATTGACGGTGTTGTTATTTCTGATAAGATCCTCTTTAACGGCTGTCATCTTGATAAACCAAGAGTCGCGCGCATAATAAATAAGAGGTGTGTCACAACGCCAGCAGTGGGGGTAGCTGTGCTCAAATTTGAGAGTCTTAAAGAGTAAACCTGACTCTCTTAAAGCTTCAATAATAATGGGGTCTGCCTTTTTGCAGAAAGTTCCTGCCCAAGGAGTCTCGGCAGTCATTTCACCCTTTCCGTCAACCAATTGAACGAAAGGAAGATCGTACTTTCGTCCTACGTTGGAGTCATCTTCACCGAATGCAGGTGCAATGTGTACGATACCTGTACCGTCGGTAAGAGTTACATAGCTGTCACATACAACGTAATATGCTTTTTTGTCGGGATTTGCATAGGGGAACAAGGGCTCATACTCTTTGTATTCGAGATCCTTACCCACGTAGCTTTCCAATATTTCGGATTCCTCGCCCAAAACTGTAGAAACGAGGGCCTCTGCCATATAGTAAACCGTGTCGTCTTTCTTTACTTTAACGTAAGTCTCTGCGGGATTTACACAAAGAGCGACGTTAGAGGGAAGCGTCCAGGGGGTGGTTGTCCATGCCAAAATATATGCATCTTCACCTTTTACCTTAAAGCGGGCAATAACGGAGGTCTCTTTTACGTCCTTATAGCCCTGAGCAACCTCATGTGATGAAAGAGGTGTACCGCAACGGGGACAATAGGGAACGATTTTGTAGCCTTTATAGAGAAGACCTTTGTCCCAGATTTGCTTTAAAGCCCACCATTCGGACTCAATAAAAGAATCGTGATACGTAACATACGGATCATCCATATCCGCCCAAAAGCCTACCGTTGAAGAAAAATCTTCCCACATTCCCTTGTATTTCCAAACACTTTCTTTACATTTGGCGATAAAGGGCTCGAGTCCGTATTCTTCGATTTGCTCCTTGCCGTCAAGACCCAAAAGCTTTTCAACTTCCAGCTCTACCGGAAGTCCGTGTGTATCCCAACCGGCTTTACGGAGAATTTTATGTCCCTTCATGGTTTGATAACGAGGAATCATATCCTTGATAACTCTCGTAAGCACGTGTCCGATATGCGGCTTTCCGTTAGCCGTCGGAGGTCCGTCATAAAATGTAAATACCGGCTGACCTTCTCTTTGGGAAATACTTTTCTCAAAGATATTGTTTTTCTTCCAAAATTCTTCGATAGCCTTTTCGCGCTGTACGAAGCTCAATTCAGTAGAAACCTTCTTGTACATAATTCATACCTTCCTTAAAATAATAATAAAACATATTAACGTAACAAAAAAAGACCTTCATCACCTGCGACAACTAACGCTTGCGCTCGGGACGAAAATCCGTGAAATTCGCTGTACCACCCTTGCTGCATGCCAACACATGAGTCCCTTTTACGGCGGGATTCCGGCGTACGCTACTTGCGGATATCATAATAGAAATCATAATATGCTTTTGCGTTTGCGGCTCGGGAGTGATTTTCGTCTCGCTGTCATACTCGCACGGGTCTCACACTGTCTCCCGCTCGCTGTGCCTTTCGTCAGCGGCTACTCTCTCCGTCAATGCCTTTCGATACCTTATTAAGTTTACAGGGATAAACTAACATAAATATGCGTATTTGTCAAGTGTTGACAGCAAAATGTCATTGACTGAAAGGGGAAAATACGATATAATTTTGTCGGCAATGAGGAATTATTACAGAGTTGTCAAATAATTATGAAATATACATACTTGGTTAGGAGGAGAACCCAATGGCTTTTTTTGAAGATTTAGGAAAGAAGTTGTCACAGGCAGGTCAAAGTGCCGTACAGAAAACTAAGGACTTTACCGACGTTGCCAAGCTTAATTCCTCTATTTCGGACGAGGAGAAAAAAATAAACAATTTTTACAGTGAAATCGGTAAGCTGTACGTTTCTTTGCATGCAGAGGACTGTGAGTCCGCATTTGCAGAGGCGGTTAAGGGAATCAAGGAAGCGAATCAAAAAATCGCTGAGTATCGCAAGCAGATTCAGGACATCAAGGGTGTTGTCAAATGTGAGAAGTGCGGCGCAGAGGTAGAAACTTCATCTGCTTTCTGTAAAGCGTGCGGAGCACCCGTTGCCAAGGAGACAGCTCCTGTTGCGGCTCCTGTTAAAGAAACTGCTCCTGCAGCAGAGGCTGAACCTGCCGCTGCAGAGGAATTTGTTTTCTGTCCCGAGTGCGGACAGAAGGTTGCAAAGACTATGAAGTTCTGTACATCGTGCGGTAAGCGCATGTCAGAGTAATTATACATAGTAGATATTTTGAATTTTTTGAAAGAAGGGTTTTATTATGCAGAAAAGTAAATTAGGTGTTTCAGTAGGTCTTTTGGCTGCGTTGCTTTGTTTCTCAGCTATCTTCGGCGGATATACTATCCCCGTTCTCATCGCAGGATATATTCTTATCGCAGAAGAGAACAGCTGGCTTAAGAAGACTGCCGTTAAGGTTATCACATTGATGGTTGCTTTCTGGCTCATTTCTGCTCTCGTAGGTCTTATCCCCGGAGCGATCGGCGTTATCGACAGCCTCGTAAGTATTTTTGACGGTCACTTCTATATCAGCTTTATTTCAAACCTCGTTTCCTTTATCAACGTTGCACTGAACTTTGCTGAGAAGCTTTTGTTCCTTTTCTTAGGATTCAAGGCTCTTAATCAGGGAACGGTTAACGTACCTGTTATTGACAATTTTATCAACAAGTACATGGACTAACAGAGGGGCGGTTTTAGTATGGCAAAGTTTTGCGGAAATTGCGGAAATCAATTAGACGATACTATGAAGGTTTGCGGAAATTGCGGTACCCCTGTTGAAGGCGTTGCAGCTGCGGAGGCAGCTTCCGAGACTCCTGTAGCTCCAGAGGCTCCCGTAGCAACTGAGGCTCCTGTAGCTCCCGAGGCTCCCGTAGTTCCTGTAGCTCCTGCAACTCCGGTTGCAACTTCTACCGAGGGAAACGATAAGATAAAGAAATACGTAAAGCTTGGCGGTATTGCCGTTGTTGCTTTGATAGTTCTTATTATTATTGTTAATATTGTTTCTTCCTTTACAGGCTATAAGGGTGCTGTTCGTAAGATTATGAAGGCTTACAAGAAGGCCGATGAAAGTATTGTAATGGATATGGCAAGCTCTATATACGATGACAAGCTTTTATCAGAATTTTTTGAGTTTGCGGTAGAAAGCGAAATTAAGTCTACTCTTGATATGTTTGATGACGAGCTTGGCTACGACTACAAGTTAAACTACGAAATCATAAAGGTTCAGAACGTTCCCGAACGCAAGATTGAAGATCTTATTGAAGATGTTTACGGCTCGGTATACGGAGAAGAGGACGAGGATTTCATTGATATCGACAAAATGAAGGTCGTTAAGGTAGAGCTTACCGCAAAGGACGGAAATGATACCTACACGGTTATCAAGGAATACCATCTTGCCAAAGAAGACGGCGAGTGGCGCTTGTTTAGTTTCGAGTGATAAATAATACTTAAACTTTTATTCTTGTTAAAAGGCTAAAGGCGGGCAACTTCGCATGTGAAAGTTGTCCGCCTTGTAAGTTATATGAAACAAACATAATTGTCGGTTAATTTTACCTTGTAATAATAAAAATTTATTAATTAATATAAAAAACAAACCCGAACGGTTCACGGATATGTAAAACGTTCGGGTTTGAATGTTATGGTGCCGCTGACCGGACTTGAACCGGTACGGAGTTGCCCCCGAGGGATTTTAAGTCCCTTGTGTCTGCCTATTCCACCACAGCGGCGCTGACAAAGCATATTATACCAATAAGTTTTGGCGCTGTCAAATAAAACCTTAATAAAATATTTACAGAATTATTTCCCAAAATATTTGACAGCTAAGGGTGGTTTGCTTTAAAATAAAAACTACGAATTTCAGAGGAGGTGCGCTTGTGGTTCTCGGTTGTGTCATATTTGCTTTTGTTATTGCCGCGATAGCGGCGGGACTTGCTGTTATCAGCGGCAGGCGCATCGGATATACGTTTTTTCCTGCGATTGCGCTTGTGGGAACTGTCGGAAGTGTTTTTTGTGCTTCGGGGTTACTGCAGGGGGCACTGTGGTCAAGCGTTGCCTTGGCGGTGGCAGGGCCGGCGGTTTCTTTTGTTTACGTAAAAAGGCGTGGCAGAGATACCGTTAAGCTTTTGATTAACAGTGATATTGCGGTGTATGCCGTGATGACGTTGTTTTTTATATTGATTAATTCAGGCCGTGTGTATTATCTCAATGATGAATTTTCTCACTGGGGTCTTGCCGTGAAAAATATGTTTGAGACGGGTGAGTTTTATGCATCCTCTGTTTCTAATGACCTGTTTAAGCACTATCCGCCCTTTGCGACTGTAGTGTGCTATATATGTTCTGCTTTTTGCGGAAGCTTCAGTGAAGCGGCGACCTTTGTGGGTATGGATTTGATGCTTTGGGCGTGCTTGATGCCTATAGTTGCAATTTTTACTGAAAAACTAAAAGAAAAAGGCACTTCTTTACAATACCGCTTCCTGCCGGGAATGGCTGCCGCGCTGATTGTTTCGGTGCTTTGCTTTAAGCTCTCTGCTTTTACGATTATTTCTGTCGATACCCTGTTGGGACTGATGACTGCGTATGCTGTAGTTTCGTATTTTGCAAGCGGAAGTCTTTTGTTTTTACATTTTGTCGTGACCGCACTTACTCTTACAAAAGAAGCAGGGATTACGTTGGCGATTTTTGCTATTGTACTGTGCGGCGTTGATGCCTTGATAAAGAAAGTGCAGTTTGGAAAATTAATTAAGGGTGTCGCTTTTTCTCTGATTGCTGTTGCCTGTGCTAAAGGGTTTTGGTCGGCGGCTGAGCTTTTGGGGGAGATAGGCGGAAGTAAATCCATTGATACGGGACTTTTCGGGCGATTGGGCGTAATATTTCGCGAAGGTCTGAATGATGTTCAAAAGGAGACGTTGTTTTCTTTCGGGAAGGCGTTCCTGGAGCCGAGAATGTCAGTGGGAATTCCCTTGATTGCAGTGATTATTATTTTAATAGTATTGTCGGTTGCTTTGATAATATATATAAAGAAAACGCGTGAGCGTGTATATTTCTTAAGAAGTGTAATCGCTTTTGCAGAAGTATGTGCAGGCTTTGTATTATATGCATTTGGTGTGCTTGCAAGCTATTGGACCTCCTTTTCAGCTTATGAGGCAGTAAGGGTTGCTTCGTTTGAGAGGTACTTCGGGACATATGTGACGTTTTGGCTTTTAGTGCTTGTAACGGGCTTTGTTTCAACAGCCCTGACGGATTTTTTAAAGAGCCTGAGAAATATAAAAGCTATAACGGCTTTAACGGCTGTTTCTGCGGTGGCAGCGGCAGGCGTTGTTGTATTTTTCTTTGTTTTTTATCCGTATTCTGCGGAAACGTCGGTTTCTTTTAGAGAAGAATATAAAAGCAGCGAGATAGTAGGACAGTATTACCGCGAGGGAAAGCTTTCGTCAGAGGACAGGATTTTATTTATACCCGATGAAAACTACGAAAACAAGGACATGCTTATTGCCAATTACAATGCATCACCGATAAACGTCGTGTATGAGGACGATTGGGAGGAAGCTCTTGCTTTAGGAGAGTATGACTATGTTTTTAAGGACGAAAAACTTTGCACTTATGAGTTAACTCAAAGCGGAGAATTTGTATTTTCAGAGGTAAATTGGTAAATTTAAGCGCTATCTAAAGAAAAAGTAAGGAGGCAGACCAAAATGGGAAAAAGAGATTTTTCAGAAATAACACCCGCAATTTCAAAACTGGCGGCTGTTTGTGAGAGCGACGGTCACATTACCGCCGATTTGTACGAAAAGTACAAGGTAAATCGTGGCCTGCGAGACCTTAAAGGAAAAGGAGTTTTGACGGGTCTTACCGAGATTTCGGAGATTGAAGCAAAAAAAGTTGTTGACGGGGAGGAGCTTCCCTGTCACGGAAGATTGTTTTATCGTGGCTATGACGTAAAAGATTTGGTTGAAGGGAGCATAAAGGATAAGCGGTTCGGGTTTGAGGAAATTTCATATTTGCTGTTGTTCGGAAGCTTGCCCGATGCGTCTCAACTGTCTGAATTTAATGCAATTTTGGCAGATTATCGCTCACTTCCAAACTCTTTTGTGAGAGATATTATCATGAAGGCACCGAGCTCTGATATGATGAATGCTTTGGCACGAAGCGTTCTTACTCTTTACGCCTACGACAATAACCCCGATGACATATCGATACCGAACGTTCTTCGTCAATGTTTACAGCTTATAGCGTTATTTCCCATGCTTTCGGTGTACGGTTTTCAGGCATACGATTATTATATAGGCAACGGTAAGAGCTTTTTTATACACGAGCCCCTTGCCGAGCTGTCCACGTCAGAGAATATTTTACATATGCTAAGACTCGACAGTAAATACACCCCGCTTGAAGCCAAGATACTTGACCTTGCATTGATTCTTCATGCAGAACACGGCGGCGGTAATAATTCAACTTTTACCACACACGTGGTTTCTTCCTCGGGAACCGACACTTATTCTGCGGTTGCTGCGGCGCTCGGTTCTCTTAAAGGACCTAAGCACGGCGGCGCGAATATAAAGGTTGTAAGAATGTTTGATGACATAAAGGCGAACGTTAAGGACTGGGCAGATGATGACGAGGTAGAGGCGTATTTGCAGAAAATTTTGCACAAGGAGGTTTTTGACAAAGCCGGATTAATTTACGGAATGGGTCATGCCATTTATTCATTATCCGACCCGCGTGCAGAGTTATTTAAAACGTTTGTAAAAGCTTTGTCTGAGGAAAAAAAGCTCGGTGCAGAATATATGCTTTACTCCACGATAGAAAGACTTGCTCCGAAGGTAATTGCCGGAGAACGCAAAATGTATAAAGGGGTAAGTGCCAATATTGACTTTTACAGCGGTTTTGTTTATCGCATGCTGGGACTTCCCGAAGAGCTTTATACGCCTTTGTTTGCAACGTCAAGAATTGTTGGCTGGAGTGCACATAGAATTGAAGAGATTATTAATGCGGGTAAAATTATACGCCCCGCATACATGGCTGTACATCCGAGGCGTGAATATATTGCAATGGGTGACAGATAGCCGTATCGCTTTTTCAATTCATACTGTACAGAGCTTTTTTCTTCTTTAGGATTACGTCACATTCCTTATAGTTGGGATATATTTTAGCTAGAATATCATAAAATTTTTTAGAGTGGTTTTGTTCTATAAAATGTGAATACTCGTGGTAAAACACGCTTTCTAAGCATTGATACGGGAAATGTACCAATTGAAGATTTATCGATATTCTGCCTTTTGATGCTGTGCAGCTTCCCCAACGACTCGTCATGTCCTTTACGGTAATTGTGGCTACGGGAACGTTAAGACCTGCGGCTTTGAATTTTCGAGAGCACTTATCATTCAGATTCTGACAAAAGGTCAAAAAATATTCTTTGAGAGCTTTTTTCAGTAACGCCGATACGTGCTCTTGATTTTCGCCGAGAGAGGTCTTTATAGTGATTTCCTTGTCACCGTGAATGATTTCCACAGTCTCTTTTATGTTTTTTGGGGAAGTATTTGTTTCAAAAGGAGCGGTTTCCGAGAGTAAAATTTTCACGGCGTAAGAAGTGCCGAAAATGTACACGTTTTTTAAATCACGTGGTTTATCGTTCAGAATTTTTGTTTCTCGGTACTTTTCAAGCAAAATTAATACTTTCGCCTCGTTTTTCAGTATGAATTTTTCTGTCTCCGCGCGGTCTGCTAAAGCGAGTGCGGAGGAAAAAAAGCGGTGGGGAGGCATACTTACGGAAAGTTCATCAATTCCCGTGACCCTCAAAATAATATTTTTCTTAGAAGTGTATGTGATTTTATATTGAACAGTGCGGCCGCCCAAGAGGACACAGCCGCACTGCAAACTGTTGTTTTTTTTCATAATTCTTTTACTCACCGGCAATGTCTACGATGATATCTACGCAGCGTTCAATTCCGATTACGCCGCTGTCAAGTGATATATCATAATTTTGTGACATTCCCCAATCAAGACCTGTAAAGTGCTTATAATTTATACGACGCTTGCCGTCTTTTTCATCAAGGCGCTTTTTCGGCGCTTTCTCACTTTCACCGTACAAACGAACAATTCTTTCGGCACGTATATCGGGAGAAGCATGTATAAAAACGTGCAGACAGTCCTGACGGTCTTTTAAAATATAATCTGCACAGCGCCCTACGATTACACAGGGTCCTTGCTCTGCAATATCCAGAATAACTTGTCTCTGCTTTATCCAAAGGTAGTCTGCAGAGCTGAGACCATCCATGATTCCGGGTGTCCCGATATGGGTAAAAGCATAAGCAAACATATTTTTACTTGGGGCATATTCGCCGTGTTCCGCAATGTATGACGGATCAAAACCGGTCTCAACAGCCACCTTTTCAACCAATTCTTTATCGTAATAAGGAATACCAAGCTTTGCGGCAACCTCTTTTCCTATGGTACGTCCTCCGCTGCCGAATTCACGGCTGATGGTAATAATAGATTTCTTCACACGAACACCTCCACGGCTCTAACTGACTAAATTATAGCAAATCTTTTATTGGCAGTCAACAAGTGTGCACTTTATATCCGTTGAATTTTATTTGCAGTGTTCGACTTGCTTCGTCGAGATTCGACCTTCTGACCATATATAATCAATTCGCAATTATTACAAAAGATGGTTATGGAGTACATAAGAGGGAGCAAAAACAAATGAAAAGTGCATTGGAATTACATTTGGGCAAGGCTAGGGAACTTGCTAAGGAGGCGGAAATCGACCGCGTAAACGTCATAACAGGAATAATTCTGCTGTTTATAGGGCGTGTTGATTTGCCGGGAGGAATTTTACCGTTTGGAATCGCGGCCTTTGCCGCCGCGGTAACTGCACCTAATTGCAGGCTTCGACCCGTATGCAGTATTTTGTACGGCATTACAATGTCGGTCGGGTTGCTTTTTACGGAAGATTGGTGGCAGTTTTTTGTAGCGCTGTTCAGTGCGGTTTTTTACTATGGGATAATGCTTTTTCTTACCGGAGGCACGGGAAGGGCTATTGATGACAGCGACGGAGAGCTTGAAAACAATGGAGGTCGCTTAAAAAGTGTACCTATGTCGGTAAAGTCAGGAATTGCGCTCGCTATAAGTCTTGCCGGCTCGTCGATAATAACGCTTGCCGCCGCACAGATGCGTTTGAGTCAGATTTTTGCTTTAATTATGCAGGTGGTAATTTCGTTTGCGGCTTTTTACGTGTTCAGAAACGTAACACTTGTTTTTGCAGATGATATTAACGGTAAAGTAATGACAAATGAGGAAATGGCATGTGTTGCAATAACGGGTGCTGTTGCCGTAATGGGTCTGCCTGCCGTTTTGGTTTTGGGTGTTTCCTTAAGAAATATTATTTGTTTAATTATTATTATGATTTTTTGTCACAGGGGCGGTCTTGGGACAGGTGCGGCCTGCGGGGTTACCGTCGGTATTTTATTGACCGCAGTATCGGGAATGCAGGAAATTACGCTGTCGGGCACAACCGTTGCGGCATACGGCTTTTGCGGGTTTCTTGCAGGACTTTTAAATCAATATCGTAAAATAGGCGTGTGTTTGGGTTTTGTCTTGGGCAATCTGATTTTGGCGAGCATTATTGCCGCAGACAAGGCCTTCGTTATAAGTATTTATGAAATGCTTTTTGCAATTTTGCTTTTTGCGGTATTGCCCGAGCGTTTCACCGAATTTTTAAAGCTTCCGCAGTTCAGGGGAGTTGCCGTGCCTACAATAAAAATTAATTATGCGGAGAAGCTGAGGCGTACCGCTGTGGGAAGGCTTAATGAATTTTCAAAAATTATGCGTGAGATGTCAAACGTGTGTACGGAGCTGACCGAAAAAAGTCGGGTAACCGATAAAGGCGACTATCTTATGCAAATAGTGGAAAGAGTAAGCGACCGTGTTTGCGGTGCCTGCCATTATAAGGGGCTTTGCTGGGAAAAGCATTTTTATAAAAATTATCAACAAATAGGAAAAATAACGTCCATTTTGGAAAAAGAAGGCCGCATAGGACATTTTGACATACCTCTTTCGCTTTCAAAGGATTGTCCGAGGGCTGATGAAATTGCGGCAGAGGTTATTAATGCCTACGAAATTTATAAACTCGGGAAGCTTTGGCAGAGGCGCATGGAGGATAATAAAAAAATTGTGCCATTGCAGTTAAAAAGCATGGCTGATATTTTGGAAACTCTTGCAGAAGAGGTTGATATCAGTGTTAATTTTGAAAAAAATTTAGAAAGACGTATTGCAAGATCACTGTATGAAAACGACCTTAAGGCGAAAAACGTTACCGTATCCAAAAATCGCTACGGCAGATACGACGTATCTCTTGATATTGCCTGCTGCGGCTCGCAAAAAAAGTGTATTACTGCATATTTACCGATAATTTCAAGAGTTTTGGGGCGCAACATGATAATTAACGGAGCAGAAACCTCGGCGGCGTATGATTTTGTAGTTCCGTCCGAAAGAACTTCTTGCAGTAATTCGAAGGGAAGAAGGTGGTGTCCCATTGTTTTTTCCGAAGCAGAGTCTTTTAAAATAGCAACGGGTGTGGCATGCTGTCCTTCGCACGGGTGTAAAAGCAGCGGTGACTGCCATTCATCCATTCAGCTCGGTCACGGGCAGTATTTTATGGCAATAAGCGACGGCATGGGTTCAGGGGAAAAGGCTGCCCCTCAGAGCCGCTCTGTAATAAAGCTTTTGGAGCTTTTTATGGAAAGCGGACTCAGATGTGACGCTGCAATATCGATGGTTAACTCTCTATTGGAGACAGGCTGTGACCGCGTTGTTTCCGCCACGGTGGATTTATGTACGGTTGACCTTTATACCGGTAAAGCAACGTTTTTAAAGCTTGGCGCAGTTTCTTCTGCCATACGGAGACGGGGAAAAATAGAGACCGTTGTTGTTTCCTCTGTTCCCATCGGTCTTGTCAGTGACCCTGATATTTCGCCCTCCTGTCTTTTGGTAGACCGTTTTTTGGAAGCGGGAGACGACATAATAATGTTTTCAGACGGCATTATTGAAGCTTTTAAGGGAAAAGGACACAGCGATGCAGACTTTTTCAGCTTTATTGAGGCTTTGCAGACTTCAAACCCTAAAATTCTTGCAGATGCAATATTAAACATTGCGCTGTCAGCAAGCGGTGGTGAGCCTAAAGATGACATGACTGTACTGTGTGCTCATATAGGATAATAACGAAAGCGTCTCTACACAATTTTAATTGCTTTTGCAGAATCAAACGTGTACAATTATGTTATATTACTGTAAAAGATAGGTTGACGATATGAGAATATTTGAAAATTTATTACAGGTTTTAGATTTGCCGGAGCTTGGTAAAGACAGTGAAACTAACGTAACACATGTATTTTTTGACCTTGACGGAACGCTGACTGACCCCGGAATCGGTATTACCAATTCTGTAATGTACGCACTGCAAAAAATGGATATTGAGCCTCCGTGCCGCGAGAAATTATACGCTTTTATAGGACCGCCGCTTATAGAATCATTTCAGAAGTACTACGGAATGAGCGATGAGGAAGCAAGGAAAGCCGTTGATTTTTACCGGGAATATTTCAGCGAAAAAGGGCTTTTTGAGAACACTCCTTATGAGGGTATACATTCTCAGCTTGAATATTTGAGAAAAAAAGATTATAAACTCGTTGTTGCGACATCCAAACCCGAGCCTTTTTCTAAGCGTATCATTGAGCGCTTTGAGCTTGACAGTTATTTTGATTTTTTGGCAGGAAGCTCGCTTGAGGAGACACGTACCAAAAAGGATGAAGTAATAAAATATGCGCTTCTTAGCTTGGGTCTTGATAATGACGAAGCCAAGAAGCACATTCTGATGGTCGGTGACCGTTTGCACGATGTGAACGGCGCCCACAGCTGCGGCATAAAATGTGCAGGGGTGCTGTACGGCTACGGCAGTGAAGCCGAAATGCGTGAGTGTGGCGCTGATTATATCGTAAAAGGAATATAAATATTACGTTATATAAAAGTTACAAGCTCGGGATCGGGTTTTTCGGCACGTTCTGCTTTCAGTACGTTCAGCACGGGACCTGCATCGTTATTGTAAAGCTTGCTTTTTTCGAAAGTAATTTTCGCGGTGATTTTTACCCAATCGAGATGGTTAAGAGCGTTAACTCCCGTCCACTTACAGGCAAGTCCGCCGAATATTACGTCGTCTGCACAGCACGTCATAATGTGTCTGCCGATGATAAAGGTGTTCGGAGGGAGCTTGCCGTTTTTTGCCACAATTCCGACGAAGTTTACCGTCTTGCCCGTATACTTGGACGCATCCTCTGTAAGGTCTGCATACCAGATGCCGTAATCGTTGTCGGCAATCTCAATGGTATCGGCCTCAATATCAAAGGGCAGAGGATCAACAATATCATCCGGCTCTGCGTGGTCGCCGTAGTCGTAAACAATGTCAGCACGTCGTGAGATACCGCGCACTATTTTATGAAATTCCTCTTTTTTATCATTCATTTCGGGCTTAAAGCGGTTGAAAACCACCATATCACAGTTTTTCAGCTTATCACCCACTAAATTACGCATGTTTGCATTATACGTGAGGTACGTCGAGGCATCTGCAAAACTCATTTCCTGATAGACAAGCCAGCCTTCCGGCAGGGCACCTAACAGTGAATCGAGCTGCCACATACCGTTACATTCTATTACAACACGCTTTGCCTTGTGCTTTTTAAGCAAAGCGGCAAGATTATCCTCGGTAAGTTCTTCAAGTGATTCAATTTCTTCTATATGAATACAGTTTTTTGATGCAAAGCGGGAGCTGTCATATTCTTCCTCTCCGTCCTCGCACAAAAGTAAAAGAGTTGAGGTTCCGTT
Organism: Clostridia bacterium; assembly: GCA_045544575.1. Taxonomy (GTDB): domain Bacteria; phylum Bacillota; class Clostridia; order UBA1212; family UBA1212; genus RGIG8523. Next base: position 72,095 of record JAZPZG010000028.1, on the reverse strand, counting down.
ATTAAAGCGTTTATCCTCTAAAGTAGACTGTATAAACGTAGTTTTTCCGCTGTCAAGAAAGCCTGTAAACAAATAAACCGGTACTTCCATATTTTCCTCCTGATAAAGGGTAAAGTGGTTTGCTTAGTTAAAAAGCTCCGCAATATTTTCCTTGTTAAGCTTTGAACCGATAACGCAAAGTCTGCCTGTGATTTCCGCACTGCCGTTTCTGACGTCGGGTTCTCCGGGAACATAATCAAAATGTATCCAATTGCCGTCATTTCCCGCAACTATGCCTTTTGCTCTTAATACAAAGCCGTATTTGCCTTCGTCCATAAGAGCTTCAAGCTTTTCTGTAATTTCCTCGGTGCTGTAAACACGGGTAGTTTCAATTCCCCAGCTTGTGAAGACCTCATCTGCGTGGTGGTGTCCGTGTTCGTGTTCATGGTCATGACAGCCGCAGGTGCAATGCTCTCCGTGCTCGTGCTCATGATGGTGTTCATGCTCATGCTCGTGTTCATGGTCATGGCAACCGCAGGTGCAGTGCTCTCCGTGTTCGTGCTCATGATGATGTTCATGCTCGTGGTGATGATGGCAGTGCTGCTCTGACTCAAGCTCGTCCAAGGTAGCTTGAAGCGTATTCTTACGTCTTATTGCAGACAAAAGCTGAGCTCCGCTGATTTTGTCCCAAGGCGTTGTTACGAGTACTGCATTCGGATTTTTCTCACGAATTTTTTCTACGCAGTCGCTGAGCTTCTTTTCTGAAATGCCGGCTGTGTGACTCAAGATAATCGTGGCTGCATGTTCGATTTGGTTGTAGAAAAATTCTCCGAAATTCTTTGAATAAACTTTAAATTTATTTGCATCGACTACGGTAACAATACCGCTTACAAAAGCCTTGGAAGAGTCAATTCCATTGACGGCACCCAGTACGTCGCTCAGTTTTCCTACACCTGAGGGCTCTATCAGTATTCTTTGGGGAGCAAGTTCGGTTAAAACCTTTTCAAGAGCAACCGTAAAATCTCCTACAAGGCTGCAACAAATACATCCGGAATTCATCTCGGTAATTTCAATACCCGCTTCCTTCATAAAGCCGCCGTCAATACCTATTTCACCGAATTCATTTTCGATGAGGACAACTTTTTCTCCTGCATAGGCTTCTTTAATAAGTTTTTTTATAAGTGTCGTTTTTCCTGCTCCGAGAAATCCCGAAAAAATATCAATTTCAGTCATATTAAATATTCCTTTCTTCTATACACAATCTTACTTTTTACAGAGCGAATTGCGCTGCTGGGAGGTTTCCCTTGCCAACACATCGGAGATTGACATTTTTCTGATAATATTTTTTACCGTAACGTCAAGTCCCGAATTTTCGCGATAATCCGCAGGATATATGTAATCCACACGGTCGCGTGCAAGAAGCTCTTCGACTTTTGCTCTGTCCTCGTTTTCAAACACTGCGATCGACTGACCGCCGTAGGCTTTTACCATTTTCATGCAAGGAACGTCAGAGAGTCCGTCACCTATGTAAATCATGTTGCTGAATCTGACACGCTTGCTGTTTTCGGGCATTGAACGGTTGAGATCTTTATCATTGGAAATGTCGAGAATTCCCTTGTTTATGCGGTAAATAAACTGTGTTTTATTCGTGTAGTTAACAGCTGCCTTAGGCCATACCGGTTCGCCTTTGCTGTCATAATGAAATTCACTCGCAAAAATTTCTTTAAATTCCTTGCAGATAGGTGAGCCTTGAATAATCTCACGAAGGCCCGATGAAATAACGTAATGCTCGACCTCGACGCCCTGACTGTGACCGTAATCGTTAATTCTTTTAAACCATTCCGTGACTCCGGGGAAAAGCTCAATACTACGGCCCATCTCCACCAGTGTTTCTCTCTTAATACTGATATCCCGCTGTTTTGCTTGGTCAATCATTGTGTACATATATGCTAAAATGCCGTCCATGCGGCTTTCTTGAGCAAAACTGTTGGCAAGAGCCCAAAATTCCTCTGCATTCATTCCCAAGCTAGGGATAAAGCGATAATTTTGCATATCCTCTGTTGATAGAGTCCTGTCAAAGTCGTACATTATAGCGATAATTGCTCTGCTCATAATTAACCTGCCTTTCCGAATTCACAGCTTAAGTTATCAAACGGTTTTTGCAGCCGCAAGAATTAGTGGAGAAACGGATGAGGTTTTTTTCTTGCGAACTTTATAGCATGCCGGGAAAATATCCTTTACCGTGCGACATATCGCAATCGGTGTTACGCCGTCAAAATCCTTTTCACATCTGAAGCCAAAGCCGTAAGTAACGGCAATGAAATCTGCGCCGACTTGTTTTGCGGCTCTGCCGTCGCCGGTGCTGTCTCCGATAATAACGGTATTTTTTGCGCTGACGTTGACTCCGTTGATTGCGTTTTCGACAATATCTCTTTTTGAAAGTTTTCCCTCAAAGTCAGAACCTCGTATCACGTCAAAGAAAGTATCGAGTTTGTGCTGTTTGAGCAATTTTTTTGCCACGTCTTCACGCTTATAAGTCGCAACGCTAAGCTTGCAGCCATTATCTTTGAGTTCTTTTAAAAGCGCTTTAATTGTGGGGTAAGAGCGGGCCATCATTGCGTATGATTCTGCGTAAAGGGCGCGAAATTCCTGTGCGGCTGAAAAAGCATCGTCGTCGGAGAGTCCGTACTCTGCCTTAAGTGCTTGCCGCATGGGAGGACCTATAAAGTTCATTTCCCTTGATTTTTCCACAGGGGGAAGGCCACGGTGTTCAAGTACTTTTTCGAGACACGTCAGTATTCCCGACTTTGTATTCATAAGAGTGCCGTCAAGGTCAAATATTATTGATTTATAGAGCTTTTTTTCAGTATTCATGCCTTGTGATTGTCCTTTCGGGATGTTTTGTCTTTTGTGTAACTCTTTTGTTTTATAATTTTGCCTACAACGGAAAACAAATCCTTTAATCCGTCGTATGAAAGCATAAATGTCATTATCATTACTGCATAGCTTGAAATTTTTGTTCCTACAAATCTTGTAAACTCACCTGTTACAGGGTTCAATGAAACTATCAGCCCCAGTGTAAGGATAAGCAAGACCAGATACACGTAGTTTTTTACGGACGGTACCGACTCGCTGTCGAGAAGCATCATAACAGGGATACAAAACAGTGTCAACAGGTACGTTGCACACGTTCCTTGAAATCCATATATGATGCAGCAGCACAGAGCTGCACATTTCCAGTCTTTCCTCATGAATATTGCCGCCGGCACTGCAAACAGCATAATTGTATTTCTGAAGATATTGCCCGCAGTCAAAAGCACCTCGTTTGAGAAGTTAAATTGACTGAGCGGGAAAATAATCATTTTCGCAAAATTCAATTGCACACCCGTTCCGAGACCGGTTGTGCTGTCGTAATTTGCCAAATTTGCAAGTAAAAGCTTCATGCTTTCAAACCCGTCGTAAAAAATGAAGAAGGGCAGAATAAAAAGTAAAAGCGAATAAAGCGCAACCTTCAGCAAATCTTTAATTCTTTTATCCTTAAGCAGCACTGCACAGAATACTATAGGATAAATCTTTACGGCAATTGCAACAGCGAGTGCCGCAAGCGATAATTCTCTGTATAAGCGCTTTTCGGACTTGTAGGCTCCGAAAAAGATGAGCATGCATATAAGTACTATAATGATGTTATTTGCTCGCTCAAACATAAAAACGAACGGAGCAGAAGTCAGTATCAAAACGCTGAAAAGCAGTTTTTCCGCAAGTGAGCCTTTTTTACACTCCTTTAAGGAAAAGTACAGTGCAACAAAGGTTATCAGAGTGTATATAATAAACGGCACCATAAATTGCTGATACATTTTAATATCTGCATTGAAAAGCGTGGTGTATTGGTTATATATAAGCGCATCTATTATATTTTGCGGAACAAGCAACAATAAAAGCTTATACAAAATCGTTGAAAGCGGCGGGTAGAAAACATAGTTTTCATACGGCTCGTTTATATTGTACAGCATACTGTTAAAAAAGTCCATAAACGACTGATCTTCTTTTTGGTAGAGCAATCCTCGCATCGAGTAGCCCCCCGTAAGAAAAAGCACCGTAACAAAAATCAAAGCCATTACGCTCATGCTCACGTAGAATACTTGCTTGTAGTACGCTTGTTTTTGATTTACTGTTAATCGGGAGTCAGACATTCGAGGTTGCCTCCCTTCCGTTGCTCAGCTTTGCGGCGGTCTTTTCCGGGAAAAAGTCAAGGACACGATTTCTGCATCCTGCGAAAAAACCAATTCCGTTTTGAATTCGGTTGTAATTCCAGATGATAAAGCGTATTGTAAGCTCAATAAAGACAAGAAATACAATTCCGAACACCGCAACACTGGTGATTTTGGTAGGCCAATAACGGCTCCAACCATTTGAACCGGGAAGTGTGAACGGAATTTGCGATATCGTCATAAGCGCAAGATATGCAAAATTAAAAAGTGTATGTTTGTTTTCTTCGTCAAGAAAAAGAATTATTGCAGGGACAAAAAACATTAAGAGATATGTGGCACACGAGCCGGGGAAACCGTAAATAATCGCGGCGCACAGCATTACGATTTTCCATCTTTCTTTAAGGAAAAACGTGCCTGTAACGCATACAAACGTACACAAATACTTAAACAGCTCGGCATATATGTCAAGCATGCCTTCTTCAATAGTAATTCCCGTAATCTTTCGGAAGCCGCCATGCAGAAAATAAAGCGTACGCTTAAAATCAAGCTGTGCGCTTATATTCGATGCAGAGCTGCGTGAGCTGCTGAAACCTGCTATATGCGTAAGCATAAGCTTCATGCTTTCAAAACCGTTGTAAAAGATAAAGAAAGGCAAAATCAGTGTTATTATACAGTAGAGGCCTGCCCTTATAAGTTCTGCATATTGCTTGTTTCTTAGCAGTAATACACCGAGAATTATCGGGTATATCTTAAAGCCTGCGGCAAGTGCCAAGGAAATAAGGGCGAATTCGCGTAAAAATTTATTTTTTGAGTCATAAAAAGCAATAAAAAACATTGAAAAAGCAAGAGGAATTGCAATGTTATTTCCTCTTTCCGCCATAAACAAAAAAGGTGCAGACAGCACAAAAAGAAGCATAAACGCACCCTTTTCAAGCTTACTGCCTTTTTTCAGCGTATCGACTGAAAATAACGTGAGCAGTAAGGAAAGCAGGCTGAACATAATAAATTGGAACATAAATGCCTGACTTGTTTTTATGGTACGCGGCTGTGCCTTAATTGTAGGATCACTTACAATAGGGTCGTAAGCGTCCTCCGGAATTATTTCGTTGCACAGCTTATATGCAAGCGATGCAAGGGGAGGATAGATTACTTTGTTTTCGTAAGGGTCAATTTCGTTGTATACAACGCTGTTAAGGTGATCCATAAAGGAGTCTGTCTTATCTATAAAAAACAGACCGGAGAAGGAGTCGCCGTTTGTGACAAAGCCGAGCATAATGAAAAATGCAAGTGATATTGCCATCGCTGAGTAAAAAAATACTTTATAGCTGTTTTTTTCTCTTAATTTCAAACGGAGAACCTCCTTTCCGTAAAATGTAATGTCTTTTGTTATTTTTTCAGCAGTGTTCCGTCAGGTGCATATACTTTTATTTCTTCGAGCTCACCCGAATGAATCGGAACGCGTTTGTCCTCAGGCGGTAATTCCATATAGTTTTTGTAGAGCTTTGTTAGGAGAGCGTCGTAATTCTTGACGGATTTATACATTTTTCCTCGAATATTGTAATCAGCGCTTTCCTCGAACCATTTTTTACTGAATTTAGGCTCAATAAAGTAAATTCTTTCGTTGAAAATACAGTAGTCGGTACCCTTGCCGTTGTTTTTTACGGAAGCCTTTTTGTATTTTTCAACAATTTTTTCCATCGGGATATGTTTTCCGATAATAGAAAGCAACTTTACGTAAAGCTTAGTCAGTCCTTTATACTTATCCATATCCAGCTCACGTCTGTGTCCCATTGCATAACCATAAATCATTTTTATGCGGAAAACCTGCAGTTTAAACATAATACCCGTGCAAGCATCGTCGAGAGCAAAAACGTCAAGTGCTACGCGATTGTGCTTATTGTCGTAGAAGAGCTCGTCTTCTCCGGGTGTGCGGATAGTGCTGTGAACATAGTTTACTTTCGGAATCATGTCGAAAAACTTGTCATCCTCTCCGGGGAAAACCAATTCAAAATCTTCTCCGAGCTCTTCGGGTGCAACTTTGAGAAATTTTTCATAGTCTGCGCGCTTGAATGCGAGGTCTACGTCGTCATCCCAGGGGATAAAGTCGCTATGTCTTACGGCTCCTAACAGTGTACCTGCCCACATATAATATTCGATATTGTGTTTTTTACAAATTCGGTCAACCTCTGCCAATAATTTTTCGTTGGCGTAGTGAACTCCGTATAAAAGGTCTAAGTTTTCCATAAGATGCTGTGTATCGCCTTTCAAACTATAGTATCGTCACCTTTGATAAAGTATTATGCTCCGTATCAGGAAATTTTGCTTCCTGCGGGTAAATCGCCTTCGATAGTGAGGAGTGTAAGCTTTTTGCCCTTCGTAGCCGCAAGAATCATACCTTCGGAAACTACCCCGCAAAGAGTTGCAGGAACAAGATTTGACACGAAGACAACCTTCTTGCCTATCATGTCTTCGGGAGCATAGTATTTTGCAATACCTGATACGACTTGCTTTGTTTCCTGTCCGATATTGAGTTGCATTTTGAGAAGCTTTTCCGAACCTTCAACGTGTTCTGCGGTGAGAACTTCTGCAACGACGAGCTTTACCTTTGCAAAATCATCAATTGTGATAACTCCTTCGGGAAGCTCTGTTGTTTCTGAGGTCTTAGTTTCAGACGCGGTTTTCTTTGCAACGACGTTTGCTTCTGCCTTTTTTTCTTCGGCAAGCTTGATTTCCTCAAGAGCCGCAAGCTCTTTTTCAAGGTCAAGTCTTGGGAATATCGGTTCGCCCTTTGAAGCAACGGCGCCTGCAGGATAAAGTCCCCACGTAGCTGCACTTTCCCAATCGGTAATCGCACTGTTTGCTTCAAGACCTATCTGTGCCCAGATTTTCTCAGGAGTTCTGGGCATAAAGGGCTGGAGAAGTATGGAAACTATTCTGATTCCCTCCAAAAGCGTATACATAACGGCTGCAAGTCTGGGCTTGTCCTCTTCGTTCTTTGCAAGAATCCAGGGAGCCGTTTCATCGATATATTTGTTCAGTCTTGAAATGCACTTCCAAATTTCGGTGAGAGCCAAGGGGAACTGCATATCGTCAAGATAACTTTCAGCCGTCTTGCTGAGTGAAGAAAGCAGTCCGATGACTTCCTCGTCTGCCTCCGTATTAAGACGGTTTTCGGCAGAGGGCATTACGCCGCCGAAGTATTTAATTTCCATGGCCGCAGTACGTGAAACGAGATTTCCGAGGTCGTTTGCAAGGTCTGCGTTAATTCTCTTTATGAGCGATTCAGGCGTAAAGGAGCCGTCCGAGCCGAAGGGAACTTCTCTTAAAAGGAAGTATCTGATGGCATCGGAGGTGTATCTGTCAACCAAAATCACAGGGTCTACAACGTTGCCTTTGGACTTTGACATCTTGTCGCCGTTAAGGAGAAGCCAGCCGTGACCGTAAACGCGCTTCGGCAGAGGCAAATCAAGTGCCATAAGAAGTGCAGGCCAGATAATGGTGTGGAAGCGCACAATCTCTTTTCCGACAAGGTGCATATCCGCAGGCCAGAACTTCTGATAATCTGCGTCGTTTTCACTGCCGTAGCCCATTGCGGTAATGTAGTTTGAAAGTGCGTCTACCCAAACGTAAACAACGTGCTTGTCGTCGAAAGTTACGGGAACACCCCAATTGAAAGAGGTCCTCGAAACACAGAGGTCTTCGAGTCCTTTCTTAATAAAGTTGTTGAGCATTTCGTTCTTTCTTGCCGCAGGGCTTATAAAGTCGGGGTTGCTCTCAATAAAATCAATCAGCTTGTCCTGATACTTGGAAAGGCGGAAAAAGTAGCTCTCTTCCTTGGTGAGCTCAACTTCTCTGCCGCAGTCGGGGCACTTTCCGTCTACAAGCTGTGTTTCTGTCCAGAAAGACTCGCAAGGTGTACAGTAATGTCCCTCGTACTCACTCTTATAAATGTCGCCTTTTTCGTAAAGCTTTTTAAAAATTTTCTGAACGGCGGCAACGTGATAATCGTCTGTGGTTCGGATAAATTTATCGTTGGTAATGTCGAGTAAAGCCCAAAGATCTTTTATTCCTGCAACGATTTCGTCAACGTAGGCTTGAGGGGTAACGCCCTTAGCCTCTGCTTTTTTCTGGATTTTTTGACCGTGCTCATCCGTACCCGTAAGGAACATTACGTCAAAGCCTTTAAGTCTTTTGTAGCGTGCTTCGCAATCGGCGGCAACCGTAGTGTACGAGTGGCCGATGTGAAGCTTATCGCTCGGGTAATATATCGGTGTAGTAATGTAATATGTTTTTTTATCAGGCATATTCTGACGCCTCCTTTAATCTCGTAAAGATATACTTCTCAATCTATCTTATAATACTATTAATGCACCGAAAAAACAACCTTTTTTTTCCGATTACGCCCCGTCGGAAAGTATTTGTGTCATAAGGCAGGCGGTTCTTACCGATGTGTGAAATTATTTCCCGGGAAATTGACAAGAAAGAGTTAATAAGGTAAAATTATCACAAACCTTACAGAATCATGGGTGAAGCTTTGTCTGAATTATGCGGGTAAAGCCGAAGCGGAAAGGAATTGTTTATGGATTTTTCGGGAAAGACACTTTTAATTACAGGCGGAACAGGCTCCTTCGGCGGAGCGGTACTCAGGCGTTTTCTTGATACGGATATTAAAGAAATACGCATTTTTTCCCGTGATGAAAAAAAACAGGACGATATGCGCCATGCGTATAAGAGTGAAAAAATAAAGTATTATATAGGCGACGTACGTGATTTCCGCAGTATTAAGGATGCCATGCACGGTGTGGACTACGTTTTTCATGCGGCGGCACTGAAACAGGTTCCGAGTTGTGAATTTTTCCCTATCGAGGCAGTTAAGACTAACGTTCTGGGTACTGATAACGTTCTTACCGCGGCTATCGAGGCACGTGTGAAGAAGGTTATATGTCTTTCTACGGACAAGGCGGCATATCCCGTAAATGCCATGGGCACGAGCAAAGCGATGATGGAGAAGGTTTTTATTGCAAAGTCACGGACGGTTTCTCCTGATGAGACGCTTATATGCGGCACCAGATACGGAAATGTCATGTGCTCAAGAGGCTCGGTTATCCCGTTGTTTATCGAGCAGATTAAAAACGGGCAGCCGCTTACGGTGACTGACCCTGATATGACTCGTTTTATTATGAGTCTTGAAGAGGCTGTAGAGCTCGTGTTGTTTGCGTTTGAGCATGCTGAGAGAGGTGACATTATGGTGCAAAAGGCTCCTGCCTGCACCATAGGAGTTCTTGCACAAGCGGTCAAAGAACTGTTTAATGCAGATAACGAAATTAAAATTATCGGCATCCGTCACGGCGAAAAAATGTATGAGACTCTTCTTACCAATGAAGAATGTGCAAATGCCGTTGACCTCGGTGCTTTTTACCGTGTTCCGGCTGATAAGCGTGATTTGAATTATGATAAGTATTTTGTTGACGGAGATAAGAAGCGCAGCAAGCTTACGGAGTTTAATTCAAATAATACTGTTTTACTGAATGTGGAACAGGTGAAAGAAAAGCTTTTGTCTATTGAGTATATTCAAGCGGAGCTAAAGGAGTATTTTAAGAAGTGACTATCGTTCAGATTAACGTTTCGGATTACGGAAGCACGGGCGCTATTATGCAAACGGTGCAGACCTTGGCTTTGTGCAAGGGTCATTCTGCAAAATCGTTTGCCGGACGCCGTATTCATTTGGATAGAGAGTGTGAGTCGGTTGGAAACAAGGCAGACCTGTATTTTCACGCTGTCTTGGGGCGTCTTGGTAAAAATGGTCACGGAAGTAAGTTGAGTACCGCCTCTTTGGTCAAAAAACTTAAAGACATTAAACCCGACGCGGTTGTTTTACATAATATCCACGGATACTTTCTTAATTTGAAGATTCTTTTTGAAGCATTGAACGAATTGCCGGATTGTCATATATATTGGGTATTGCATGACTGTTGGGCTTTTACGGGTGGCTGTGCGTATTTTTCGTTTGCTGATTGCAGACGATGGGAGACTTGCGCCGATGAAGCTACGAACAAACCGCACTGCGGAAACTGTAAGATTCATTCTTCTGCATATCCGAAATCATATATTGATACCACGGCAGAGGAGTTTGCTTTTAAACGGGAATTGTTTACGATGCTTCCCGAAGAAAAAATGACCGTTATTACTCCTTCGGAATGGCTGGCTGAGGAAACACGGAAATCTTTTCTTAATAAGTACGAAATAAAAACTATACTAAACGGTGTAAATATAGAAACTTTTCAGCCGCACACGCTTGAAAGTAAGCGTCGTGTTTTGGAAAAATATAATATACCTGCGGATAAGCCTGTTGTATTGGGTGTGGCTTCCGTATGGAACGACCGTAAGCAACCTCAGCTGTTTTATCGCCTGTCTGAAATTGCACAGGATTGTGCGATTGTTATGGTGGGGTTATCCGTTAAGCAAATGAAAAAGCTGCCCCCTAACGTGATTGGTATTTCGAGGACAGAGAATACAGATGAACTGGCGTGTATTTATTCTGCTGCCTCGGTGCTTTTGCATCCTTCGCTTGAGGATAATTTTCCATTGGTTCCGCTTGAGGCTTTGGCGTGCGGAACACCTGTTATAACAAGCTCGTTATGCGGATGCCCTGAGCAGGTAAGTCACGAGACCGGCATTATTTTGACGAATCCTACTTCCGTAAATGAAGCCTACAGAGCAGTACAAGCAGTTCTTGAGGCGCAAAAAAAGGCTGCCTCCTTGTCTATAAAGGAGACAGCGGATATTCCGTTTACATCTGAGCTTTGCAGAAAACGTGCAGTGGAGCTTTATGATAATTATAAAATGGCATCCAAATATATGGAACTCATTGAGTCGAATCACCAGCGCTCGGTTCGTTGATACCCGAAACAACCTTGCCCACAACATGGTCGACCGTGACAGGTTTTGTTATGACACGACTGTCTGCGCTGTTGTTGCGGTTATCACCCATAACAAAAAGCTCTCCTTCCCCTACAACAAAGGTTTTGCCTTCGGGGTAAGTCGTTACGTCCTGTGTGAGTAAGTAATCTTCTTCCAACAGCTCTCCGTTCAAATAAATCTTTCCGTTTTCAAAAGTTATTGTGTCACCTTCTATTCCTATTACTCTTTTTACCCAAAAAACATCCTTGTCTGTCGAGCCTTCGGAAGAGAAGAGGTGCTGAGTAATAATATTGTATCGGAGCATTTCTTCAAACTGTACCGCAAAGGTACGGTCTCTTTCGGTCTGTCGGTCAATTATTATGATATCTCCGCGTTCCACGTCGCCGAATATATACGGGAGAGCAGATATCATTATTGTTTCACCGTCATAAAGCGTCGGGTCCATTGAATGACCGGAGACAACACTCGGTCGTAAAATAAAAAGGTGAGTTACACAAAGGAAGACGACAAGGGACACACAGATAATAATCCATGACAAAATTTCCATCGCAAGGGATTTTGCCAATCTTTTTGCCTGCCTTTTTATGCGAAAATAGTTTTTTTTCTTTTTTTTATGTTCTGTGCTTTCCTTATGAAAAGACAATGCGGAGGGAACTTCTTGCTCGAAAGCCTTTTCTTCAACAGCGGGAGTGTTTCCCGGAACAGAAGGGGTGTTTTCTGTCTTTTCCTGAGGAACGCTTTGGTCATTTTTCGCAGGTAAAACCGCAACGATTTCCTCGGTTATATCATCATCAATGTTGAAATCAGTATCAAAATTGTAATTTTTGACTGACATCTTAAAGCCTCCCGTGATGCTAAAGCAGAATGGATACAGTATATCTGAAAAACACGGTTAAGTCAACACGAGGGAATTTAGATTTACTGTCGTTTCTTTTAAGAAAAAACTTGTACATAATCAAAATTTGTGCTAAAATATCGTCCGTAGGACTGGTAACTACAATTAATTTAATCTAAAAGCGGAAGGAGCTTTCCCATGGAAAAGATTTATTCAGGAAAAACCAAAGACGTTTACAAGCTTGACAACGGAAATGTTATGCTTAAGTTTAAAGATGACTGTACCGGTAAAGACGGTGTGTTTGATCCCGGTGAAAATGCAGTAGGTCTTACTATAGAAGGTATCGGTAAAGCTAATCTTCAAACTTCAATTCACTATTTTGAGCTTCTTAAGCAGGCGGGCATAAAGACTCACTACGTAGGTGCTGACGTTGAAAATGCTACCATGGAGGTTCTTCCCGCAACCGTTTTCGGGCATGGTCTTGAGGTTATTTGCAGACTTGTTGCAACAGGAAGCTTTATTCGCAGATACGGGGAATACATTGCAGACGGTACTGTTCTTGAGGGCGGATACGTTGAGTGTACGTTCAAAAATGACGAGAAAGGTGATCCGCTTGTTACCGGCGAAGGTCTTGCTGCACTCGGAGTTATGTCTCCCGAAATGTTTGAGAGTATGAAAAAGCAGACACTTGCCATCACTAAAATCGTTGCTGATGACCTTAAGTCTATCGGTCTTGATCTTTGGGATATCAAGTTTGAATTCGGTTACAACAATAACGAGGTAATTCTTATTGACGAAATTGCTTCCGGCAACATGAGAGTTTACAAGGATGGCAAAATCGTGGAGCCCGTTGAACTTACAAAGCTTATATTGAACAGATAATACAATCAGAAATAAACTCTGGCAAGGTGAAGACGATTTGTTTTACGTTTTGTCAGAGTTTTTTTATACAATTACAAAGAATAATTTCTTTGTGAGCAGGAAAGGATGGCGAATATGAAATCACAGACGAAAAAAGAACATGTTTTACCGGTTCGTATCGTAAAATCAGAGGGTGAAATTGTCGGTGCGGACAGCTTTTTGAGAGAGAAGCCTTTGCAAATCGGACTTATGGAGCCCGATCTTGCACAGATAAACGGAAAAGGCTATATTATTTTTGATTACGGCAAGGAGCTTTGCGGCAGTGTAAGAATTCTTACGTTTACTATGTCGGGTGATTGCAAAATCAGAATAAGATTCGGTGAGTCGGTAAGTGAAACCTGTGCCGAGCTTGGGGAAAAGGGTGCTTGCAATGACCATGCGCTCAGAGACATTGAGACGTACCTCCAAAATTATTCGGATATGACGTTTTGCCATACCGGATTCAGATTTGTAAGAATTGACTTTTTAAATGACGTGATTGTAAATTTAAAGAGTGTAGTAGCGGTAAGTGAAATTTTTGAAGCGCCTGCGGTTTATACATACAGCGGTAATGATAAAAGAATTGCTGAGATTTTTGAAACTGCGAAGCGTACCGTTTCACTTTGTGCACAAAGCGGATATATCTGGGACGGAATAAAGCGTGACCGCCTTGTGTGGATAGGCGATATGTATCCCGAAACAATGTCATTTACGGCTGTTTACGGAAGACAGAAAATTACCGAGCGTTCGCTTGATTTTGTAAAGGATCAGACTCCGCTTCCCGGTTGGATGAACGGATTTCCTTCATATTCAATGTGGTGGGTAATTATTTGCGCAGATTATTATAAAAAAACAGGCTGTACCGATTATATAAAAGAGCAGCTTGATTATATGGCAGGCTTAATTGAGCTCATGGACAGCTGTGTTGCCGAGGACGGTACGATGAATTATCCTATGTACTTTGTGGATTGGCCGACACACGATCAGCCTGATGAACTTGCAGGTGTCAGAGCGATAAACATTATGGCATGCAAACGCGCTGTTGACGTTTTGGGTGAATTCGGACGCTCTGTTGATACTGCAAACAGACTTCTTTCCAAGCTGTTAAAGGTAGAAATGCCTGTAAAAACAGCAAAACAGGTAGTAGCATTGAAGTATTTTGCACTCGGAGCGCTTAGCGAAAGCGAGGTTGCTATGCTGACAGAAGGCGGCGCAAAAGGAATGTCCACCTTTATGAGCTACTTTATTTTAAAGGCAATTGCCGAGACAAGCGGTGTGGACGTTGCTGTTAATATAATGAAAGAATATTACGGTGCAATGCTTGACCGCGGTGCAACGACTTTCTTCGAGGATTTCGATATGCAGTGGCTTGAAGGCAGCGGCAGAATTGATGAGCTTCCCAAAGAGGGCGAAAAGGATCTTCACGGTGACTACGGTTCTTTCTGCTACGTAGGTTTCCGCCACAGTTTCTGTCATGGCTGGTCTGCGGGTGTAATAATGTTTATACAAGAGTATTTAAAATAAATTATTTCAGCAATGATGAAAACAAGGCAGGGGGCTCGTACTTGAGCTCCCTGCCTTGTTAATTATTTATTGAACAGTTTTATTTAAGCTTATGTTCCAATGCCTGTATAATCAGGTCGGCACAGTCCTCGTACGTGAGGTAGTGCGTATTGAGACACAGATCGTAATTCTTCATATCGCAGCGATGCTGTCCCGTGAAGAAGTGGTAATATTCGTCACGGTAATGATTAAATTTGTATACGTGTGCTGCTGCGGCTTTCGAGGACATATAGAGTCTGCCTGCTTCCTTGTACGTACATACGTCATCAGGTGCGGTTACAAAGACGTTAAGCAGACAGATGTCCTTTTCGTCTTTCAAAACGTAATCGGCACAACGACCGATAACAACGTATGATTCGTGTGTTGCCAGAGAGCGAAGGACTTTTGACTGATAATTAAAAAGTCTTTCGTTCTGAGTAAAATCATAACTTTCGGCTGCTATTGGGCTTGTATCGTCAAGAGTTTCAAAGACTTCCGATGATATGTTATACAAAAGAGTCTTTTTTTCTTCCTCATCTGCATGCTCAAAGATTTCTTTACTGATTGAGCCGTCTTCGGAACCGAGAGACAAGCTGCCCTTCGTGTAATAGCTTACTCCGAGCTTTTTTGCAACTATCTTTCCGATAGTACTTCCGCCGCTGCCGCAGCTTCTTCCGATTGTAATAACAAAACGCTTCATAGATACAACCCTCCCTTTTATCGCGGATACTCGCAAAAACAAAATATATGAATTTATTATCGGCATCCGCCACGTTTGTATTGTAAGATATATTATAACACCTTTTTCATGAAAATGAAACAATTTTTTAAAAATTTTAAAGAAAATACATAAAATACAAATAAAAAACTTGCATAAAAAAAGATTTACTGATATTATTTAGTGGATAAATGCTAAGTAATATTTTTATACTTGGTGTATTGGGCGTGCCTTACTATGATATAGATTAGGCATGTACTATTATTTAAGGAGGTATTTTTGCAATGAGCAAAAAAACAAAAAAAGTATTAAGTTTTGCCCTTGCTGCACTTATGTTGCTTTCTGTTTGCTTTACTGCTGCTTGTGGAGATGAGAAGACTCCCAACACAGATAAAAACAATACAGTTGCAAAGAAAGACTATACATATAAGTCATACACTACTGCACTGGGTACAAACTGGAATCCTCACGCTTGGGATACGAATGCAGACCAGTCTATTCTCGGCTACATTTCATCACCTTTCGTTGATATGTCTATCAAGGATTCCGAAAACGGTGTTTACCAGTGGGTATTCGAAATGGCTACGGATATCGTAGACGTTACTAAGGAGAATCAGGCTGACCTTACAAAATACGGCTGTACTCTTCCTGAGGGCGCTACTGCCGACACTACCGAGGCCGGATATGTATTCGAGATTAAGCTTAATCCCGATGCTAAGTGGGAGAACGGTGTTGCTATCAACGCTGACTCTTACATCTACTCCATGAAGGCTCTCCTTGATCCTGCCATGAGAAACTACAGAGCTAATCTTTACATTGCAGGTGAGTCTGCTCTCGCAGGTGCTGCAGGCTACTACAACTCCAAAGCTCCTATCTACGAGGCAGTTGTTCCCGCTTACGGTGCAGACGAGACTCCTGATTACAGCTTTGACCTCACAGCAAACAAGGTTTATCTGAACACAAAGAGTGCTACTACATTTACATCTTCTTACACAATCGCTGATTTGGTAGATTTGGGTTATGTAGACGGCGATGCTGTTACTAAACTTAACGAGACAGCAAACCCTTACGATTTCATTGAAATTACAGATAAGAATAAGGAAGATGCACTTGCTATTCTCGATTCTTTCTGTGCAGCATTCGGTCTCTCTGTCTACAATGAAGACGGATCTGTTAATGAAGAGATCTATAAGGAATTCCTTTTCTACAACACAGGAAAATTCAGTGAAGAAGTTAGCTACGACAAGGTAGGTTGCTACAAGGTTGACGATTACACAATTCGTTATGTTACACAAACTTACATTGACCAGAACTACTTCTATACTGCTATGACTGATACATGGCTCGTTTACGAAGAGCTTTATGAGGCAGGTAAGGAGTACGATGGCGATCTTGTTACCACAAACTACGGTACATCGAAGGAAACATCTATGTCTTACGGCACATACAAGATCAGCTCTCTCCAGGAAGAGAAGCAGATTGTATTCGTTCAGAACGAGAACTGGTACGGCTTTGAGAAGCAGGATGACGGCAGCCTTATTTCTTACACAAACTTCGAAGTTGACGGTGAGAAGAAGCAGCAGTACATGACTACAAAGATCGTTATCGATGTTATGGATGACGCTGCTGCTAAGCAGGCATTCCTTAAGGGTGAGCTTTCTGAATGGGCTCCTCCTGCAGAAGAGCTTTCCACATATTCTAAGTCTGACCAACTTTACAAGGTTGACGAGACTTACACAATGTCCTTCTTCTTTAACACAAATAAGGGCATGCTCGAGATTATGGATGAGTCTAAGGGCAACCAGAACAGTGTTGTTCTTTCTAACACAAACTTCCGTAAGGCATTCAGCCTTGCTATTGACAGAGCAGAGTACGTAACAGCTACTCAGGGTTATCAGCCTGCATTCTCTTTGATGAATCAGCTCTACTTCTACGATGTATATAACGATCCTACATCTTCTTACAGATCTTCTGAGGAAGCTATGCAGGCTATCGTAAACCTTTACGGTGTAGAGTACGGCGAGGGTACTCCTTATGCAACACTTAAGGAAGCTCACGATTCTATCACAGGTTACAACCTCACAGAAGCTAAGGCTCTTATGAAGACTGCTTGCGACGAGCTTGTTGCTGATGGTCTTTACACAGCCGGCGAAGAAATTAAGATTAAGATCGGCTGGGCAAAGGGCGCTCTTACATCTGATGACAACAAGCAGGTTGCTCTTATGAACAACTTCATCAACGCTGCTATCGAAGGTTCAGGCTTCGGCAAGATTACTTTCGAGGCTGTTGGCAACATTGATAACAGATATGATGCAGTTCCTGCAGGTGAGTATGCTATCGGCTACGGTGCATGGGGCGGTGCTGCGTTCTATCCTTTCAGAAACTTCCAGGTTTATATGGATCCTTCTCAGTACTCCATCAACGAGGCTGCTAACTACGATCCTACAACAGAAGAGATTACTCTTACTGTAAACGGTGAGGAAGTTACCATGACATGGCAGGCTTGGTCTAACTGTATGATTGGTGCAGGTGCTTACGCTACTGCTGATTTCGATACAAAGCTTGCAATCACTGCACAGCTTGAGGAAGCTTTCCTTAAGACTTACTACAGAATTCCTCTCGCAGGTACAACTATATGTTCAATGCTTTCATTCCAGTTGAAGTACTACACAGAGTCTTACAACATTATGTACGGCTTCGGCGGACTCCGTCTCATGTCTTACAACTACGATGATGCTGCTTGGACAAAGTTTGTAGCTGAACAGGGCGATAACTTTAAGTACGAGTAATATTTCGTTAATGAATATTTCGTTTTAAGCGAAATTAGGGTTTAGAAACGAGACAAGGGAGGGAGCTTCTTCTCTCCCTTTGTCTGCGTTTTTTCGGTTGTATATATCGAAGTATTTATCGGTATAAACGCCTACTTAAAGTTATATAATAATACAGCCGAAAAAGGAGAGAATTTATGGCAAAGTATATACTAAAGAGAATTCTTTTGATGTTTTTCACATTGTTTGTTATTACAACGATATGTTTTATGCTCATTAGAGTTCTGCCTCGTGAAATGCCTCAGGATAAGAACCTGCAGGCGGTAATGCAGGCGCGTTGGGATGCGCTTGGATACAACAAGCCACTGCTTGTACAGTTTGGCATTTACTTAAAAAATATTGTTACGAAATGGGATTTCGGTACGTCTTGGTATGTTTCGGTAAATAAGCCGGCATGGGACGTTGTGATGGGAAGATTGCTTCCTACTGTTCTCGTAAATCTTTATTCACTCTTGTTTTCTGTGCCTGTAGGTATTGCTTTGGGCGTACTTGCGGCTATTAAGAAGAACAAATGGCAGGATCACGCCATCAGTACGCTGGTAATGCTGTTTGTGTCGATTCCAAGCTATGTTTATGCATTTTTGGTACAGTATTTCTTATACTTTAAGCTTGGTTGGTTCCCCCAGGTGCTCTATTCACTTGCAGATGCGGGGGGATGGTTTACTTGGAAAATGTTTTACAGTATGGTTCCGCCTATTCTTGCGCTTTCATTCTCTGAAATCGCAGGCTTGTGTCGTTTTACCCGTGCGGAGCTCACAGAAACTCTTACTTCAGAATACATGCTTCTTGCGAGAACAAAAGGTCTCACAAGAGCTCAAGCTACAACACGCCATGCGTTGAAAAATGCAATGGTTCCGATTTTGCCTATGATTATTTCCAGCTTTATCGGTATTCTCGGCGGTTCTATGATTATTGAACAAATTTTTTCGATTCCGGGTGTAGGACAGCTCTATGTTAAATCAATTTCTTTGCTGGACTATGACGTATTCATGATGGACAGTGTATTCTACACGTTTGTCGGACTCCTTGCGGGAATCGTTGTTGACATAAGCTACGGATTTATTGATCCTAGAATAAGAATGGGGGAGAAATAACATGGCAGCAGATGGAAACAATTACAAAATTCCTAAGGAAAAATTTGAATTTGCAAATACCGGAGCGAAAATTACAGATACAAAATTTGAAGACAAGCCTATCGGCTATTTGAAGGATGCATGGTTGCGCTTCCGTAAGAACAAGGCATCTATTGTTGCGGCGATTATTATTCTTGCAATTATAGCTTTTGCAATTGCGGCACCTGCTTTCAATTCAAAGTATGACTCGACTTTCCTTGATCCGTATTATGCAAAGAAATGTCCGCGAAATCTCACTCTTGCAAAGATAGGTATTGCTGATGGTACGATTGAGAGAGAATACTCTGAGAAGGGTTTTATCGGTGCGCTTGCTGTCGGTATTGGCACAGCGAACTGGGATGGCGAGCATAACTCTATAGCGGATGTTGATCCTTTCTATAATCCTGTAAAAGAGCTTACCGCACAGACATTGGATGCGTTTAAGAAGCCTTACTACACGGCGCAGGTGGACAACTACCTTGAAATGGGTTTTATTTACAAGTCCATTGAACAACATCAGTTTGACGAGATAAGGGCATGGGAGGAAGAGCATGGTGTTCGCGTAATGTATCCTCTCATTGAAAATAACGAGTTCTGTGCAGACTACAAGGACGCCAACAACTGGTATAAGATGGACTCGAAGTACAATCCTCTTAACGAAAAAGGAAACAAGATTTCTTACTCTGAGGATTTGGAGCTTGTTGATAATTACAGGCGCGATGCTGACGGAAACCTTGTTTATTGGGAGTACACAGGCGGTGGCTCATTTGAGACAGCTCAGTACAATGTACGTGTGCTTTACTACAACTACTATACGTATATGAATGGCTTTGAGCCTGAATATATTTTCGGAACGGACAGCCAAGGATACGATCTCGCACTTCGTATGGCAATCGGTATAAGACTTAGTCTTTTGGTTGCCGTATGTGTTTCCGTGATTAACTTCATTCTCGGTGCTATATACGGTGCTGTTGAAGGTTATTACGGCGGTGTGGTTGACCTTACTATGGAGCGTATTTCTGATATTTTGGCGGGTGTGCCTTTTATCGTAGTGGCAACACTTTTCCAAATGCACTTGGCACAAAAGGTTGGACCGATTCCAAGCTTACTGTTTGCGTTTGTGGTAACGGGCTGGATAGGAACGGCGAGCAGAGTTCGTACGCAGTTTTACCGCTTTAAGAATCAAGAATACGTTATGGCGGCAAGAACATTGGGTGCAAGTGACGCGAGAATTATTTGGAAGCACATTTTCCCGAACTCTTTGGGTACAATTATCACTTCATCGGTACTGGTTATACCGGGTGTAATTTTCCAGGAAAGTATGCTTAGTTTCCTCGGTATTGTTAATCTCGGCGGAACAGAGATGACGTCTCTCGGAACATTACTTTCCGATGCAAGCAGTATTTGGACGAATTATCCTCACTTGATGATTTTCCCCGCTATCGTAATTTCGTTGCTTATGATTTGCTTTAACCTGTTCGGTAACGGTTTACGCGATGCGTTCAACCCGTCACTCAGAGGATCGGAGGGCTGATAATGGATAATATACTTGAAGTTAAAAACTTAAAAATTTCCTTTCGCACAAACGGTGGTAACGTTAAGGCTGTTCGTGACATTTCCTTTGATCTCAAAAGAGGTGAGACTCTTGCTATTGTAGGTGAATCCGGCTCAGGTAAGTCCGTAACCTCCAAGGCAATTCTCGGAATTCTCGCAGGTAACTCTATAGTAGAGGGCGGAGAAATTCTTTATGACGGCAAGGACCTTCTCAAAATTGATGAAGAGGATATGCACAAGCTACGCGGCGATAAAATTTCAATGATATTCCAGGATCCGTTGTCCTCCTTGGATCCGATTGTTAAAATCGGTAAGCAGATTACAGAGGCAATGCTCCTTAAGAATAAAGCCAATCGCAAGGCGTCACGTAAAGAATTTAATATTTATCTTAAGCTTCTTAAGGAAAATATGCTTGAATATTATGGTACTGCAGAAGCTTCAAAGATAAATCAAGCAATCAAAACCTTCGATGACCTCAATGTTAAGGCAATAAAACTTGAAAATGCGTACAATGAGGCGCACACAAGGGCAGAGGAGCTTATTGCTGACATAAATGATATGCTCTTTCTTATCGACAAGAAGCAGAAATTCAATGTAAAGGACAGGCTTTACGACTTTGCCAAAAAGCTTGCACTTGTAAAGGACCGTTTTCTTACACCTGCATACGATTCAGACATCGAAAACTACGTGCAGCAAATTAAAAGTGCGGCCCGTAGTTATACACCTGTAAAGGGAGAGGGAGTGGCAGATCGTTCAGAGATTAAGGCATTGCTTAACAAGATTGATGTACCATTGCATGAAATTATCAAGCAAACACGCCCTAACTTCTTTAGAATAGGCTTCTATATGCTGAAGACTCCGGATGCTGATTTTTCAGGCAAGAGCATTGATCAGATAAATGCTCTTACACTTAATTATCTCGATGACAATTTCATGAAAGATTTCATCGAGCTTGAGACAAATGCCGTTAAAAACTCATTCAACAAGTCGCTTGATGCAAAAAAAGCAGTGCTTGCCGAAATGCCTGCAGTACGTAGCTATTTTGCAGGAAACTTTGAGAAAAAAGAAGCAACGACACAGGTAAAGAAGATAAGTGCGCTTGTAAAGGCATCGATCAATCGTCTTGAAACAATAAAAGACAGCAGAGCGTACACTTTCGAAAGCAGTTTATCTAACATAGTTGAGAAATATTTCCTTGCGGTGAAAAATAACCCCAAGGAAGAGGCTCGCTACGCAAGACAGAGCGCTAAGCGTGATGCTCTTATTGCAAAGGGCAAAAAGGTAGATTGGAAGGTTACTCCAAAGGCAGTTTACGATTTGGATGAGCTCCGAGGAAATATTTTAAAAATCCTTGACGGCCTTACGGCAAAATACGAGAAGGACATTGAAAATGTCGCAAGTGTAGATTTCAATAGGGAGGCCCTTGTACTTATTGACTATCTTAAGGAAAAAGCTTCTCAAGTGGTGTTTAAACTCACAAAGAGAATGGCGAAGGAAAAGGCTATTAAGCTCATGGACGAGGTTGGTATTCCGGAGGCACGTATCCGCTTCAATCAATATCCATTTGAATTTTCGGGCGGTATGAGACAGAGAATTGTTATTGCTATAGCACTTTCTGCAAACCCTGACATTCTTATCTGTGACGAGCCTACAACTGCACTTGATGTGACCATTCAAGCACAGATTTTGGAACTCATCAACAATCTTAAAAAAGAACGAAATCTCTCTGTTATATTTATTACGCACGACCTTGGTGTTGTTGCGAACATGGCGGATAAAATTGCAGTTCTCTATGCAGGAAAAATTGTTGAGTACGGTAACGTTGATGATGTGTTCTATGACCCGAGACATCCTTATACATGGGCACTCCTGTCGTCAATGCCTGACCTTGATACAAACGAAAAGCTTGAGGCTATTCCCGGTACGCCGCCGAATATGATTTATCCTCCTGTAGGAGATGCATTTGCGGCACGAAACAAGTACGCTCTTAAAATTGATTTTGAAGAGCAGCCTCCGGCTTTTGAGGTTTCGCCTACTCATTGGGCGGCAACTTGGCTTTTGCATCCCGATGCACCAAAGGTTGATCCTCCGGCGATAGTTTCGGAACGAATTGCGCGTATGAAAAAATTAGGAGGTGCCGATAATGCAGAATAATAATGATGAAGTTTTACTCCGCGTCGAGCATCTTTGCCAATATTTCAAGATGGGAAATAAGGAGCTCAAAGCCGTAGATGATGTCAGCTTTGAAATAAAGAAGGGTGAGGTATTTGGTCTTGTAGGTGAGTCAGGCTGCGGAAAGACCACTACAGGTCGTTCTATTATCAAAATATACGATAATACTTCCGGTAATGTTTACTTTAAAGGTCAACGAATCTGTGCCGGAACACGATCCTACCGAGATGCCATAAAGGAATTAAAGGCTGATACAAAGGCGCACCCTGAAAATGCGGAGGAGAACAAGAAAAAGATAGAAGAAAATCGCAGACTTATCCGTGAGGCAAAATTTGATCACAAGTACTCCGACAAGGAATATGCGGCAAAGCTTGTTGCCAAAGTGAAGGAAGATTACGAAAAGAAGCTTGAAACTGCTTCTCCCGAGGAATTAAAGAAACTCAAAAAGAAGTACCGTGACGAGCTTCGTGTAGCAAAAAACACACGTCTTATCACGAAAATTCAGATGATTTTCCAGGACCCCATTGCTTCTCTTAATCCTCGTATGACCGTTCGCGAGATAATTTCCGAGGGTATGGTAATCAACGGAATCAGAGACAAGAAGTACATCGAGGAAAAGGTTTACGAAATTCTTGAGTTGGTAGGACTTGTACGTGAGCATGCCGGACGTTATCCGCATGAGTTTTCGGGTGGTCAAAGACAGAGAATCGGTATTGCACGATCCATAATAATGAGACCGGATATGATTATTGCCGATGAGCCGATTTCTGCACTCGACGTTTCAATTCAGGCACAGGTTATTAATCTTCTGAACGAACTCCGTGACAGTCTCGGACTTACGATACTTTTTATAGCGCACGATCTTTCCGTTGTAAAATATTTTTCTGACAGAATCGGTGTTATGTACTTCGGTAAGATGGTAGAGCTTGCAACTGCAGACGAGCTTTTTGCTCATCCATTGCACCCGTATACACGCTCGCTTCTTTCTGCCATTCCCCTTCCCGATCCGCACTATGAAAAGCAGCGAAGCAGAATTACCTATAATGCACTTGCAGAGCATGATTATTCTGTTGATAAGCCTTCAATGCGCGAGGTTGCTCCCGGGCACTTTGTTTACTGTAACGATGCTGAGGAAAAGAAGTACCGTGAGGAGCTGAAACAGTGAAGCAGCGGTTAATAAAATATGCAATAGCTATTCTTATGGGAGCGTTACTCGCGTGTTTGGTGCTTGTAGTATGTGATTATGATGCAATCACCGATAAGATGATTCGCTATAAGGTGTTGGCTGATGCATTTACCGTTCCGGGAATGATAATGGTTTGCGTTTCTGCTTTGCTTTGGATAAGCAAAGACGGTTTTTTTGACGGGATATCCTACTCACTGAAGCGGTTGGCTCATTCGTTGGTTCCTTTTAAAAGGAATCAAAATGATGAAAAGTATTATGATTACAAAATTCGTATGAGAGAAAAGCGCATATCTTCGGGTTTTGGTTTTATATTTTTTACCGGACTTGGTTTTCTTGCAATAGCGACTGTGTTTATCGCGCTGTTCTATTCGGTATAGAAGACAAGGGACGGTTCTGCGTCTTGTCCTAATTAAGACGCAGAACCGTCCCCTGTCTTATCGAGCGTGCTTTGTTCCTCGAAAAGATTAAACGAAAGGAAAAGATTGTATGACTGAAAAAAATAATGCGGGAGAGGTAAGCCGAATTGCGAGCTTTTCCGTTGACCATGACAAAATTACTCCCGGAATATATATTTCACGAATTGACGGAGATTTGATTACATACGATTTAAGGACACGTACACCTAATGCGGGCGATTATATTGACGATTGCACCATGCATTCCGTTGAACACATGCTTGCTACTTTTTTGCGTAATTCAAGCATTAAGGACAGTGTAATATACTTTGGGCCAATGGGTTGTCGCACAGGCTTTTACCTTATCGTAAGGGATAACGTTTCACCTGAAAAGGTGCTTGCGGAATTAAAGACTGCTCTTGCTAAAACAATTGAACACAACGGAGCGGTGTTTGGTGCCACCCGAAAGGAATGCGGCAATTACGAGTGCCTTGATCTTGAAAGTGCAAAGACAGAGTGCAGAAGATATTTGGAAGCATTGAACAAAAAAGAAAAAATTACTTTTGAATATGATAAATAATCATCAACAGAAGGGGTTGTGACAGCATTATGGTAGGAATTATCGGAGCGATGGGTGTTGAAGTAAGGGCACTCAAGGAGATGATGCAGGAAAGTGTTTCACAAAGCATCAGTGGAATTGAGTTTACCTCGGGAAAAATAAACGGTACAGATGTAGTCGTTGCGGCTTGCGGAATCGGTAAGGTTTTTGCAGGGCTTTGTGCCGAAGTAATGATATTAAAGTATAAGCCCGATTACGTAATCAATACGGGTGTCGGCGGAACTCTTTCAAGACATCTGTCAATAGGAAATATTGCGATTGCAAGCGGAGTTGTGCAGCACGACATGGACACGACTGCTTTGGGCGACCCTGCGGGACTTATTTCGGGGATTAACGTCGTAAGATTTGAGTGTGACAAGCATCTTGTCAGTTTAATTGAGAATGCCGCTGATGTTGCGGGCTTTGCACGATACACGGGAACGGTTGCTACAGGAGATTGCTTTATCGCTGACCAAGATAAAAAGAACCTTATTGCTAAGACCTTTGATGCAATCGCTTGTGAAATGGAGGGCGGCGCAATCGGCCAGGTCTGCTACGTGAATAACGTCCCCTTTGCGGTTATCCGTGCAATTTCAGATGATGCCGACGGAAATTCCCATGAGAATTACCCTGCTTTTTTGCAGGAGGCAGCATCAAATTCGATTGAAGTTCTTTGCCGCGTGCTTAAAGAGCTTTCTGCTTGTGAGAGCAAAAGCGTTGCAGACTTTGTAAGAACTATTCCTGACTTCCCCGAAAAGGGTATTATGTTCAGAGACGTGACTTCCGTTTTGCAGTCAGAGGAGGGACTTACTCTTGCAATAGATAAATTGCAGGGCTTGCTTGAGGGTGTTGATTTTGACGTGCTTGCAGGAGCTGAGTCAAGAGGCTTCCTGTTCGGTATGCCGCTTGCTTACAATCTCGGAAAGTCGTTTGCGCTTGTTAGAAAAAAAGGTAAGCTTCCGCGTGAAACGATATCCGAGGAATACGAGCTTGAATACGGTACTGCCGAAATTGAAATGCACACGGATTCGGTTATGCCCGGTCAAAAAGTTGTTTTGATTGATGACCTTCTCGCAACGGGAGGAACTGCCGCAGCAGCCGTAAGGCTCATCGAAAGACTCGGCGGAGAGGTTGTAAAAATAATTTTCCTTATCGAACTGGAAGGTCTTGAAGGAAGAAAGAAGCTTGCCGGCTACGACGTAGGTAGCGTGGTAAAATACGAAGGAAAATAATTTTGAAAATTGCGTTCAGAGCACTCGCTTTAAAACAGCGGGTGCTTTTTGTATATTCTGTGCCTTGTCGGAAACAATATAAAAAGCGAGTTACTTAACGCTTGGGCAAGGTGGTGTAAAATTTGGCGAGGAAACATGAGCCGCTCAGATGGCTTTTATCATTACTAAAGAAACGCTCTGACGAAAGATTTCGGGGAAAGGGAAAGCAGGATGAGCCTGCAAAAGAAATTGTAAAATCGCTTGACAGTAACGTCACAACGCTTCAAGCATTGTTTCACGGCTCCGAGGATTTAAAAATTCGTTTTTTTGAATTTCCCTACGCCGCCGCGGAGAAAGGGAGCTCTCCTCAGAGAAGAGCCGCATTGATTTTTGTAGACGGCCTTGCAGACGGTAAGATATTAAGCCGAGAAATAGTAGAGCCTCTTATGTACGGTTCGGGAAAAGACTTTAATGCAAGCGATATGAAAGCCATAAAAACTACCATGCTTGCAGTCGGAGAGGCGCGAAGCGCCAAAGACTTTGACGATGCTGTTTTTGCCTGCCTTTTAGGCGATTGTATAATGTTTGTGGATGGTTTTGCCGACTGCATAATTATAGGAGCCAAGGGCTATGACAAAAGAGCAATTAAGCCCTCAGATACCGAGATGTCTGTAAGAGGTCCTAAGGAGAGCTTTATTGAAACTTTGAGGACTAATACGGCACTTGTACGAAGGCGCATAAAGAATCCCGAACTTTGCTTTGAAAACTTAGTTGTGGGAAGGCAGACGAAGACACCCGTATCAGTTGTCTATATGCATAATATTGCTGACGAAAAACTGGTAAAAGAGGTGCGCCGCAGACTAAAGTCGATAGATATTGATTCAATTATGAGCAGCGGATACGTTGAACAGCTGATTGAGGACGAGCCTACGTCCGTTTTTTCAACGGTAGGCTTTACGGAAAGGCCCGACGTTTTGTGTGCAAAGCTGATGGAGGGACGAGTGGGCGTCATTGTTGACGGAACTCCCTATGCACTTACAGTACCGTACTTCTTTATTGAAAATTTTCAAACATCCGAGGACTACAGCAACAATTTCATAAGTGTTTCGCTCATAAGATTTTTTCGTTATGCAGCTTTTTTTATTTCCACGCTTGCCCCTGCTATTTACGTAGCTCTCGTTACTTTTCATCATGAAATGATACCGACGTCTCTTTTGCTTACAATGAGTGCCGCAAGGGAGGGAATTCCTTTTTCTGCCTTTTTTGAAGCTTTTTTTATGATAATCGTATTCGAAATTTTAAAAGAAGCGGGCGTTCGGCTGCCGCAACCGATAGGGCAGACGATAAGCATTGTGGGGGCGTTGGTAATGGGCGAGGCTGCCGTCTCCGCAGGTTTTGTGAGTGCGCCTCTTGTTATAGTTATTGCTTTTACGGCTGTGTCGGGCTTTGTAGTGTCTTCTTTAAGCTCGCCCGTGTTGATTTTGAGGTTTGTGTTTTTATTCCTTGCAGGCTTTTTGGGAGGGTACGGTATTGCCGTAGGTATTATTGTGTTAATCGTACGTCTTGCTGATATAGAAAGCTTTGGGTACAGATATCTCTCTCCGATTATTCCGTTTAACATGCGAGACCAAAAGGACACGTTGGTCAGGGCTCCTTTGTGGATGATGAGGACAAGACCGCATTTACTTGCCCGTAAAAATCGTGTGAGAGAAAATAATCCGATACCGCCGGATGACAATTGACGGAGGATGTGCTGTGAGAGCAACAAAAAGATTATTTAAAGGAACGGTTGCGGTGCTTATGTGTATTGTTACGTCAATACTTGCAAGCGGCTGTTGGGATCAAAGAGAGTTTTCGGATATTGCTGTTGTTATGGGTATTGCAGTAGACAGTTCGGAAGAAAAAAAACAAGAACTTACCGTAGGGGTACAGGTAGCAAACCCGGTGCCGTATTCGGGCTCTTCGGGAGACAGTGGCTCTAAAGAGGCGTACAGTGACTTTTCGGGAAGCGGTAATAGTATATTTGAGATAATAAGGGGCATTACCCATATATCCTCAAGAAGACTTTACCATGCGCATAATCAAATTGTGGTATTTGGGAGTTCCATTGCAGAAAACGAGGGAATCCGACGTATTATAGATTATTTTCTTCGTGACAATGAAATGCGCTATAACGTGCTTTTGGCAGTTTCCGAAGACAAGGCAACTGAAATTTTTTCTGCCGGCACAAATTATGAAAAAGTACCGGCACAGGAGCTTGCGGAGCTTATTGAAAATCAGGCGGCAAACTCTTGCAGCGCTGTATGCACGCTTATTGACTTTGCAAAGTACGGGACGTCAGTGGGAGCTACGGCATTGGTTCCGATTGTCAAAATAAAAGAAGCTGCAGAGACCGGTAAAGACTCAGGGGAAGGGTCTTCCTCAGAAAAAAGCGGTTCGTCAGAGTCCTCGGGCGATAAACAAAGCCCCCAAAAAAGCTATGAGGTAACGGGAGCGGCTGTTTTTGACGGAGACAAAATGGTGGGAAAGCTTTCCGAAGAAGAAACGCGAGGTGCTTTATGGGTTAGGGATTCTGTTACCCGTGCAATTGTCAGGGCGCAGACAGAAAAGCTGCAGGCGGAAATAGAGGTTTTTAACTGCAGAACACACGTAGATGCAAAAATTAATGAAGAAGGAAAGGCAGTTGCGAAAATAAGGTGTGAGGTTTATTCAAATATTGCCCAGGTTTCAGACAGCGGGGTTAAATTGGACACCGACACCGTAAAGAAAATAGCCGAAGCCTGCGGCGGCGTTGTTAAGGAAGAAATTGAAAAAGCATACGAAAAATCTGTCGAAATCGGCTGTGATATTTTTAATTTGGGTGAAAAGATAAAAGACAAAGACCTTAAACAATGGCGAAAATATGAGGATGACTGGAAGCAGCTTTATAAGGAGCTGGATTTACAGCTTGACGTAAATATTAATATTGAGGATATCGGTAATCTTTCGTCAAACGTACAGTGGAGAGAGACTGACGAAAAGAACGGTAATGAAAAGGAGGAAAAGCAGTGACAAAGCATTCGCGGAGAATAACGGAAAAACAGCTTCTTTTTACTGTGTTTTGCTTTTTGCAGGCATCGCCGCTATTTCAGACGTTACTTTTTTCGAATGCCGTTCAGGAGTCATGGCTAGCGGTAATTGTTTCTGCATTGATAGGAGCGGTAGCACTTTTTCCGATACTTTTTCTTTATAAATATAATCGCGGACTGGAGCTTTCGGGAATTTGTAAGAGGGCTTTGGGGAAATTCGGAGGAACCGTTATTTCAGTAACGTACCTGCTTTATTTTTTTGTAAGCATGTGTACCAAGGTTTCTTCTTTCGGCGGATTTATGTCAACAAATATTTTACAAAGAACCCCTGTCTTGGTAATCACGGCTTTTTTTATAATAGGTGCGGTAATGTGTGCTAACAGAGGTGCGGAAAATTTGTGCGGCATGGCAATTATCTTCGCGGTGACTACTTCGGTTTACATCATTTTTTCCGTGATTTTTTTAGCCGATGAAATGAAGCTTGAAAATCTTCTTCCGTTGTTCAGTCTTTCGGGCGGCAGTTACGTTAAAGCAATTCTCTCTACCGCTGTGGAGCCGTTTGCAAACTTCGTAATTTTTCTTATGCTTTTTGATGAAAATGAACAGGTCAAAGATTCATTGCAGGATACTTCGCAGAAAAAGAACAGTTCGTTTCCGTCCGCATTGTTTAAGGCTGTAATAACAGGGTATATTGTTTCGGCAATTATTCTGATAATCGCTGTTTTTCGTGATAATGCGGTGTTTGGGGAATTTTCGAAGTACGTGGCGGCGCCATCGTTTCAGGCGGCAAGGCTTATCAGTATAGGAGAATTGCTTAGCCGTGTTGAGTTGGTTTTTGCGGTGATTTTTATGACATCCGTACTCTTCAGGGTTGCCTTGTCTCTTTACTGTGTGTCAAAATTGTTTGCAAATATTACCTCAAGAGGAGGCAGTACGACGTACGTACTGCCGATAGGAATTTTGATGTGCGGTCTGTCGTTAATCTTGTTTAAGTCGCACGAACACATGCAAAGGTGGAGCAGAACTGCATTACCCTTTTATAATTGGATTTTTGAGATAATATTACCTTTGATTTTTTTGGTAATTTGTATTGTAAAGACAGTTGTTGCCGCAAAACAAGGCAAAAAGAAGTCCTTGTCGGAAAACTCTGCGAGTGTAACCAACAAGGACGGAAAAACACTGTATCGTGCAACAATGATTATATCCTGCAGTATAACAGGTATAATTTTGTTTTTGCTTTTAATATTTAATTATAGGTTTCCGAGTCCCATTGAGCCTGCAAGATTATTGGCAGACGCATTTTTTAAAATATTCAAATAACCGATTCGGCGTAACGTACGGTCTCCATTGCATCCTTGGCATACTTGTCTGCCTTAATCATGTCTGCATATTCCTGTGTAAGCACGGCTCCTCCTACAACCACCTTGCATTCCGGAAGCTCTTCATGCAGAAGCTTTATTGTCGCCTCCATAGAAGGCACCGTTGTGGTCATAAGCGCACTCAGGCCTACCAATTTTGCATGATTTTGTCTTGCAGCCTCCAACACAGTCTCGGGGGCAACGTCCTTTCCTAAATCTATCACGTCAAATCCGTAATTTTCTAAAAGAACGCGGACAATATTTTTTCCTATGTCGTGGATATCGCCTTTTACTGTTGCAAGAATTACGGTGCGCTTTTCGGCAGAGGACCCGCCTTGGGGTTCAGAACGCTTCATGTGCTCCTTTATAACGTCAAATGCGGCTTTTGCGGCATCGGCGCTCATAAGAAGCTGCGGCAGAAACATACGCTTAGTTTCAAAAGCAACACCGACCTCGTTAAGTGCGGGAATTACCGTATTGTTAATTAATTCGAGCGGTGCGGTATTATCACTCAGCATTTTTTGTGCACTTTCCGAGCTTTTCGCTTTCAGACCTTTTACTATGGCGCTGAAAAGCTCGTTTTTGTTTGATAATCCTTCCGTGCTCGCTCGGGCGGACGGGTGAGTAACGCCGCCGGATGAATTATTTACAGTCGTTGTTATCGGTGCGTTTTTTGTTGCA
This sequence comes from Clostridia bacterium, assembly GCA_045544575.1. Lineage (GTDB taxonomy): Bacteria > Bacillota > Clostridia > UBA1212 > UBA1212 > RGIG8523. Next base: position 40,829 of record JAZPZG010000028.1, on the reverse strand, counting down.
AAATCAATATATTCAAGACATTGTGAATCGTAGTTGTTAAGTGCGCAAAATGCCTTGTACGTTTTCATCATTTCGAATGAACAGGGGTTCATTATTGCCGCCGAAAGGCCTGCATCGAGAGCCTGTGCAAAAAAGACCGAAGTAATATAGTCTCTTTGCGGAAGGCCGAAAGAAATGTTGGAAACACCGAGAGAAGTATTTCCGCCGTGCTCGTTATGCAATGCGCGGAGCGCGTCAAGAGTGACTCCTGCCGAGCGGTTGTCTGCGCTTATTGCCATTGCCAGAGGGTCGATAATGATATCTTTTTTCTTTATACCGTATTCGGCGGCCTTTTTATATATTTTTTGTGCAATAGCAATTCTTCCCTCCGCAGTGGAAGGAATTCCGTCTTCATCCAATGTGAGCCCTACGACAATTCCTCCGTATTTTGCGGCAAGAGGAAAAATCTTTTCCATGCTTTCAAGCTTGCCGCTTACCGAATTGATAAGGGGTTTTCCGTTATAGCAACGAAGTCCCGCCTCCATTGCCTCAAAATCAGAGGTGTCTATTTGCAGCGGGAGGTCGCTTACCCCCTGAACTTCACTTACCACAAATTTCATCATTTCGGGTTCGTTAATTTCGGGAAGACCTACGTTTATATCAAGAATGTGAGCGCCCAGTTCCTGCTGAGCAAGAGCTTCTTCCAAAATGTATGACGTGTTTTTCTCGCGAAGTGCGGCTTTTAGCTTCGACTTACCCGTGGGGTTCAGTCTTTCTCCGATAAGAACCGGTTTGTTTCCGATAAGAACTGCGTGCGTGTAGGAGGAAACCATGGATATGTTTTTCTCTGTTATGGGCAGAGGCTTAATATTGGCGAGAGCTTCCTTCATTGCTTTTATGTGAGCAGGAGTAGTTCCGCAACAACCACCGAGGAGCCTTGCGCCTGCAGAGGCAATTTTCTTCATCGATTCCGCAAATTGCTCGGGTGTAACGTCAAAAACTGTTTTCCCGTCAACAATTTTGGGAAGTCCTGCATTGGGACTTACACAAATCGGTATTGATGAAATTTCGGTGAGTTTTTTTACAATGTCAAGCATTTTGTCCGGGCCGAGACTGCAATTTATTCCCAATGCATCAACTCGCAAGCCCTCCAGCAAAGCAACTACGGCATAAGGGTCTGCGCCTGTCATCAGTTTACCGCTTTCATCAAAAACAACCGTTGCGATAATCGGAAGATTGCTGTTTTCCTTGGCTGCAAGCACTGCCGCTTTAAGCTCTGCAGTGTCGTTCATGGTCTCTATTATAATGAGGTCTGCGCCGGCTTCCGTACCTGCTTTTACAGTCTGTGCAAAAACAGATACTGCATCTTCGAAATCTAAAGCTCCGAGAGGCTTAAGCAGTTTTCCGGTAGGTCCTATGTCAAGAGCGACTAAAACCTTCTTTTCCGTACAGACGTCTTTTATTGCCGTACGCGCACAGTTTATTCCGGCAGAAACTACTTCCTGTAAAGAATACGGAGCACCTTCGCCGTATTTAAAGCTGTTTGCTCCGAAGGTGTTTGCAGTAATAATGTCTGCGCCTGCTTTTATATATTCTTTATGAATATTGATAACTGTTTCCGGTTTTAGAAGATTATAGGTCTCGGGCAATTCTCCCGCACTGATACCGCAGGCTTGTAACATCGTGCCAAAGCCTCCGTCAACAATAACAAACCCATTTTCTATAAGTTCGGTTAGAGTCATAAGCGCACCTCTTCTGAATAAAACTCTGTGTTAAATAATTTTTGAAAGATTTTCGGCAATTTTTTGAGCCACATAGGGCTTGTTCATGGAATATACGTGAACGGCATTGACTCCGTTTGCTATAAGGTCGATAATTTGCTCTGTAGCATAGGCAATGCCCGCACTGCTCATTGCCTCGGGATTATCGCCGAAGCGGTCTACTATACGTCTGAATCTTCCGGGGAGAAATGTTCCGGAAAGATTGGTAATGCGTTTAATTTGATTGGCATTTGTGACAGGCATTATTCCTGCAATTACGGGGACGGTAATACCGGCCTCTCTGAGCTTGTACAAGTAGCTGTACAAAATATTATTATCGAAAAACATCTGTGTGGTCAAAAATTGACAGCCGGCATCTGTTTTCAGTTTGATATTTTTTATATCTTCCTGCAGAGTTGCACATTCCACGTGTCCTTCGGGATAGCATGCTCCTCCGATACAGAAATCACCGTGCTTTTTTATTTCGGCAATAAGCTCGGATGCATAACGAAAATCAGGGTTTGAGGGAAGTTCGCTTATATTGGCGGGCTTATCTCCTCGCAAAGCCAAAATGTTTTCTATACCGTTCTCTTTTAACAGGTCGATTTGATTACTGATTTTTTCCTTGGAGGAAGCAACACAGGTAAGATGCGCAATGGGGGTTACGCCCAGCTCTTTAATTCCTTTGGCAATGGCAAGAGTATAATCACCCGTTCCGCCGCCGGCGCCGTACGTTACACTCATAAAACTCGGCTTGAGCTTGGCGATTTCAAAGGCTGCTGCACTTATGCTCTCATATGTATCTCCTGTCTTTGGCGGAAAAACTTCAAAAGACAGTGACGGTTTTCCCGTGTTCAAAATATCAATTATTTTCATATAAAATCACCCTCCGTTTTGCATGCTAAAGTGCTGATTTAACGTTATTATAAACCATTATTCAATTTTTTTCAAGTAGCGGGGGGCAATTCAGTACTTGTGCAAAATCGGTTACATTATTTCCCGAACGAGAATGGATTTCGGGAAATTTTTTTAAAAATTTTAAATTATTTAACGCTATAAAAATGCGATTCCTATAAGGAAAAATAAAATACCGTTCATAGGGTGAACAAAGAAAAAACACAAATTTGCTGGACAAATTAAATTGTGCGGTTTAACATTTGGATACAAAACCAAAGGGGAGTTGGCGTATGGGTTTTTACTGTAAGCATCAGTATGTTTCTGATAGTGAATTTAAAGGTACGAACGTAATTAAAGCGAGGGATAAATACACCGGTACAGAAGTTGCGTTAAAACGTTGGGAAGCAGATTGTGCGGAGGCGGAAAATGAGATTTTTGTATGGAAGACGTTGTATTCAGAGCTTTTTATTTCTACTTGCTCCGAGGATGGGTATACGTACTTGATTCATAAATGGATAGAAGGCAGTCCTTTGAGTGAATATTATCTTTTCGGGGGAGAACCGAATGATACGAGTATTATCGAACTGCTTATAAAAATTTGCAGGGCATTACAGAATTTCTATGAAAAAACCGGACTTGTGTTTTGTGACTTAAAGCCTGAAAATATAATTACAGACGGTGAAGCTGTTTTTCTTATAGATTTTGAGTCGGCAAAAAAGGCGTCAAGCGGCAGTGAAGCTTTCGGATACGGTGAATCAAAAACAGTTCATTTTGCAAGCAAGGCATACAGCGCTCCCGAAATATACCATGGAGAAATTACGTACAGTGCAGACGTATATTCCTTGGGTATGACAGCTTTGTTTTTGGCAGCAGGAGCTCCGCGGACAGCGCTGCTCGGTACGCTTAAGGGAACGATTGCGGAATTTTGTAAAAAATGCATTTGTCATGATAGGGAGTTAAGAATTCAAACTGCAGCTGAGGCAGAAGCCGTTTTGCACACACTTTTAGATTTAAAAGAGAGAAATCAGGAAAAATTTAATGTTTTTGAAGTTGAGAACATGACGGTAAATGCGAAAAAAATAAGTTACGCAGAGGTTTACGAAGAAGAAAAAGAAGTTTTACACAAACAAAGTCATCCTGCAAAGGTTTTAGCATTTCCGAAGAATATGATAGGATACCGTCGGGTGATTCTTTATATTCCGGAAAACGCGGCATTTGCCTCGGAGCTTGCGTACATGTCTGCAAAAATTTTCGGGCTGAAAACAGCAATTTTTGATCTGAACAAATATTATCCGGAACGACTTCGTCATTATTTGTTTGCGGAGGAAGAAGCTTGTTCTGCGGAAATTTTAACCGAGAAGGAAACGGTAGTGGCAGATGCGGCGGTTCATCCTCAAAGACAGGCTGTTTTTAATTTAAACGAGTTGCTTTCGGCAGACGTGTCAACGTGGTGTGAAAACGGATTGCTGAGTAGATGTACAGGTTTGAATAACTTATATATGTCAGACTGTAACATTATAGATGAATTGGAGGCTGATGAGGATGATTTGCGGTACATTTCTGCGTGGTGTTACAGTACGTTTGATATAACCGTTTTCTTGGGTGATTTCTGTATTGATATGAAGAAAAAGCTTGCTCTGATGCGGATAAGTGATTACATAACGGTGCCTGTTTTTTCAGACATTGATTCTTTAGTCACAATACAAAAATTTTTTAAGTCTTTTCTTTCCGAAAATTCAATTCCGTTGTCCAAGCTCAGATACGTGGGATGGGACTATGAAAAAAATGAAAGCGTAGAACATGAGCTTATGGTTTCTTCCTTAGGAGAAAGTATTTATTTGGGCACGGTGGGCAAAGATGACAGAAGGAGAAGTGTAAAAAATACCAAGGGCTCTTTTTATTGTGAATACGTTGCACCTTGGTTAAAAGCACAGTATGGCGGAATTATAAACAACTTGATTTTCGGAGATGTAAAGTCGGCTTAAAAAAATCAGTATAAAACTTGTAAAAATTTTTTCAATACTGTATAATGAAATATGTTAGATTTTAAAATAGCATATGCGGAGCGGATTTTATGAAGGTATATTACAGTATCCCAACTGCGCGAGTAAAAAAGGTTGTCTCCTGCGGTCTTAATATAAAAGACTTTGCAGAAGACGAAGTCATGATTGGCGGTCGTGGGTCCAAATGTATATTTGCTTCTCTTGTACCGAGCGACATAAAGTTTAACAGTCACACACATTCAATCATTGCTTTGGAGGTGGATACTGCTTTGACTTATGTAGCAGAGGGTGCATACAGAGGTGCTTTTTCTGTGCCGGGAGAGACGGATGGAGATACGGTTTCAACTCTTAAATTAAAGTATAAGGATCTATACTCCGAGTCTATGATTCTTCTTGAAAACTACAGATTGGGCAGCTATGCTAAGCCGGAGTGTCCTATTACCGTGTCACTTTTGCCGGGCATGGTGGCTGAATATGATTCCCGGAGAGATACGCCGGTTATGTATCAGAACTCAGAATCTTTTTATGAAGAGAGGGCCTTTGAGAGTTTTTGCGAACGGTACGGGAATATACGCTTTTATGCACTTCGCTGTTGTTGTGAATCGTTGTGCAAGAGAGGTCTCATGAAAAAGATAAGAGTGGGTACCGATTTAGTATTTATCGATTTAAAAACAAACGAAAAAATCGTTATTCCGGGAAATTGATTATAATTTACTATATATGTGTGAAACATTGGAGGTTTAAATGTCAGAGCAGATTGACAAAACAGAAAAACAGAGTGTGAGCGCACCGAAAGCTCCGCAATCAAACAAAAATTCAGAGAATCGTACTGAAAACAGAGAACACAAGGGTGGCAAGAATTTTCACGGAGGTCACAGAGGTAACGGTCACCATTCGAGAAATAACTATCACCGTGAAAGAAACGAGAGTGGACACGCAAATAAGGAGAATTTTGCACAGCGTGAGAGCGGGAAGAACATTGCTGACGTTCCCGTGAAGCGCAGTATTCAGTCTCAAAATAATACTTCTGAAGGTTCTGCACAAAATAACGTTGTGAAAAAGAACCAAGCACATAAGGAGCATGCTACTAAACCCACGCAGCTTCACGAGAATACAGCAGGAGAGAAAGAGGGTTTTCATACTCAGCAGAGAAATTCAAAGGCTCCCCGCAATTTCCAACGTGACGGCGCAAAACCTCGTTCTGCCGCAAATATTAAAGTCGAGGAGACTCGAGAGGATATTATACGGGATATAGGTCGTATTGAAAAAGAAATTGAGCTTGAGATAAAGGAGATTTCTGCACTCAAGATCGGTATGTAAAGACTTGTATAACAGCTTTGCCGCGTGTCTAATTTGATTTGGAGGCTTTTTTATGGAAGAGAGCATTGCTATAAAAAAACACAGAGAATGGAAAGGAAAAATCGAAGTTGTTCCCAGAGCTCCGGTAGGAACCAAGGAAGACTTGGCGGTTGCATATACTCCGGGTGTTGCAGAGCCTTGCTTGGAGATAAAAAATGACGAAAGTCTGTCTTATGAGTATACAAGACGATGGAATACTGTTGCCGTAGTTACAGACGGCACTGCCGTTTTGGGCTTAGGAGATATCGGTCCCGTTGCAGGTATGCCCGTAATGGAGGGAAAAGCAGCTCTGTTTAAGGCGTTCGGCGATGTGGATGCTATTCCGCTTTGTATAAAGTCAAAGGATGTTGACGAAATTGTAAGAACCGTTTCGCTTATTGCGGGAAGTTTCGGGGGTGTGAATCTCGAGGATATTTCAGCTCCGCGTTGCTTCGAAATAGAGGAAAAGCTTAAAGAGTGCTGTGACATTCCGATTTTTCATGACGACCAGCACGGAACTGCGGTTGTAGTTCTGGCGGCTCTGAAGAATGCGTTGAGACTTTTGGATAAGCGCTTATGCGATGTCAGAGCTGTTATTAACGGAAGCGGTGCGGCAGGTGTTGCAATCGCAAAGCTTCTTATGAAAAGCGGCCTTAAAAACGTCGTTTTATGTGACCGAAGCGGGGCTATATATGAAGGCAGGGCAAATCTTAACGAAGAAAAACAGAAGCTTGCCTTAATAACAAACAGAGAACGGGTTATGGGCACGTTATCAGACGGTGTGCTGAAAGATGCAGACGTGTTTATCGGAGTTTCTGCAGCAAACGTGCTTAAGCCTGAGTACGTGGCACAAATGGCGCCGAATCCTATTGTTTTTGCTATGGCGAATCCTATTCCCGAAATTATGCCCGACGTTGCACAAAAGGCGGGCGTTGCTGTTATGGGAACGGGCCGTAGCGATTATCCGAATCAAATCAATAATGTGCTTGCTTTCCCGGGAATTTTTCGCGGAGCTCTTGACGTTAGGGCAAGTGACATAAATGATGAAATGAAGCTGGCTGCTGCAAATGCAATTGCCTCATTAATTTCGAGGGAAGAGCTTAGTGCAGACTATATTATTCCCTCTCCGTTTGACGAAAGGGTGGCCGGAGCTGTTGCAGATGCTGTTGCAAAAGCAGCGAGAAAGACGGGAGTTGCAAGAATTTAACATGGCATTTGAAGGGTTAATCGGACAAAACAGAGTGAAGTCTGCCTTGACGGAGATGTTTGTTTCCGGCAAGGTTGGTCATGCCTATTTGTTTAACGGCCCTGCAGGGATTGGAAAGAAAACTTTTGCGAAAGAGTTTGCAAAGCTGGTTATGTGCCCGTCTTCTGAGAACGGAAGGTATTGCGGTATTTGCGAATGTTGTGTTCTTATGGACAACGCTACCAATCCTGATTTTAAAGCTATAGGTTGTGCGGAAGGAAAAAACACCGTAAGCGTCGAGGCTGTGCGTGATCTCAGGGAGGATATCGTCACTGCTCCCGTGTTCGGAAAACGTAAGGTTTACGTTATCGAGGACGCAGAAAAAATGACTGAGCAGGCTCAGAATGCTTTGCTTAAAATTCTGGAAGAGCCTCCGCCGTATGCTATGATAATGCTTATGTGCGGTAATATTTTGTCTATGTTGGGGACAATACGTTCCCGTGTAATACGAATTGATTTTTCCAGAAATACCGATGAGGAGATAAAGGAACGCTACGAGCAATTATGTATTCAAGCATATAAGCGTCCGGACGAAGGAAAAAAAGAGCTTCTTTGTTCATATGCGGACGGTATCATGGGCAGAGTCAATGATTTTTTGGAAAGCGACGTTTTGGACGAGAAGCGTAAAAATATTATAAGCACTCTTTCGGGCTTGCTTCGGGGAGATATTGAAGCAAAAATAAAAATGGCGGAGATTATGGGAGCAAAAGGCGCTAATTACGAATTTGCCTTGTTTTCCATGATGTCTTTCTTAAGAGATGCAATGATAACGGCAAGGTTCGGGCGGCGTGCCGAGCTGCAGAATCCGGATTACCGTGACGAAATAAACACACTGGGGCATGATATAGGATATTACCGTGCGGTAAAATGCTTAAAAATAGTAGATGCATGCTATAAAAATTTGAGGCGAAATTCAGCGCCTGATATTACAATAGACCATATGTTAATACAGCTCCGAGAGAGCTGATATTGAAAGGAGATTTTATGATAACTGTTATAGGTGTCAGATTTAAGCCTGCAGGAAAAATATATTACTTTTTGCCAAACGGACACGAATTAGAATCAGGAGATTTCGTTATTGTTGAAACGGCCAGAGGCATTGAATTCGGAGAGGTTGTTGTAGAAAGTAAAGATATAGAGGATGAAGAGTCAATAGCGCCTGTTCGCGAGGTGATTCGTGTTGCAACCGACGAGGATATTGCAAATCACTGCGACAACGTCACAAAGGCAAAAGAGGCTTTTACGGTGTGTGCAGAAAAAATCAGGACACACGGGCTTGATATGAAACTGATTGACGTGGAATATACCTTTGACAGAAGTAAGGTTCTATTTTATTTTGTCTCGGAAAACAGGATAGATTTCAGGGATTTGGTCAAGGACTTAGCGGCTACCTTCAAAACAAGGATAGAGCTTCGCCAGGTAGGAATCAGAGACCATGCGAGGTTAATAGGCGGTTTGGGTATTTGCGGCAGAGAGTTTTGTTGCTCATCATGTATGGGGGCATTTCAGCCGGTATCTATTAAAATGGCTAAAGAACAGGGCTTGTCACTTAATCCCACCAAGATTTCGGGAAACTGCGGAAAGCTTTTATGTTGCCTTAAATATGAGCAGGAAGCATATGAAAGTGCTATGAAGATAGTGCCGCCCGTCGGTGCTTTTGTGAAGACTGAGAACGGTGACGGCTGTGTTGTGGCTAATAATTTGTTAAGAGAAACCGTATCGGTAAAATTCGAACAGGAAAATGAAACCGATATAAGTGTTTTTCCTGTCTCCGAAGTTAAAGTAATGACTGCAGAGGAAGCACAGGCTTTTCAGGAGAAGCGTAGATTGGCCGCCGAGGAGAGAGAGCAGAAACGTCTGGCAAAGGCTGCAGCGGATGCAGAACGCAAAAAGCAGAATGAAAAGAGCTTTAAGGAAAGAAATTCCGGTGAATCCGTCGAGGAGCAGCGTTCTGATGCAGAAGATACGGGTATAAAAGAGACCGAGTCGGAATCAAGTTCCGCCCGGCCTATTGAAAAAGAAGAAAAAACACAAAACGATTGATTGTGTTATATTATTGTTGTCGTGCTTTCAAAGCGGTGTACGTAAGGAAAATTGCAATTGCAACGACTAAAATTACGGCAATAACTGAAACAACAACTATTTTTGTATTGCTTTTATCAGCGGCTGAATCATTATTTGATGAGCCGCTGTTTGTATTTGCAGCCGGTGCGGTTGCTTTTGGAGCCTCTGTTAACAGAACTGTGTTGTCAGGAGAAGCAGGTGCTTCCGTAGCAAGAGTGGTTTCTTGGTCTTCCGGCGTAGCTGTTGCGGGAGAAGGCACTGCCGTAGGAGCTGTTGTAGGTGTCGCTGTAGGCGTAGGTACTGCCGTAGGAGCTACTGTCGGTGCTGTTGTAGGTGCAGGGCTCGGTGTTACGTTAACCGAAGTATCGGTATCGGTAGTTGAAAGAGTTACAAGCTTGCTGTACGGAACGGCACTTTTGTCGGAGAAAAACTCGATACTGTCAATGGTAATTGTTTCTGCGCCTTTCACATTAATCTGTAACAGATTGACTCCCATATCCCATCCCGGTAATTTCGAAAAATCCAAAAGATAATATTGATAGTCTTCTTGCATTCTTTCTGCAAGGCAATAATATTCATCGGCAGTTACGATTAAATCAGAACCGCAGAAAATTGACAGCAATGCGTCTTTATACGATGACTTTGCTCTTATGACTGCACACATATTTTCCTTGGCATTGAGAGACATTCCCATGTAATCAATAAGTGCGGCGGGAGCACTGCTTTTTGAAGACAGCGTGACACAGCCGTTTTCTGTTGTTTTAACTGTATCGCCGAGTGCGAATATCGGTTCTGCCTCCGCCTTGTCGTTAAAAGATAGGTTTTTTCCATCAATGGGGGTACGGGCGGGCGTATCGTATACTGTATCCGCGGAAAGTCCGTAGTAATCTGCAATGCCCTTGCCGACAGCGGTGCCAAGGTTTTCAATTTTTTCGTCAGTACTCAAAAAATCGCGAACGTCATCAGGATTACTTATAAAAGCGGTCTCTATGATGATTCCCGGAAAACCTGCTCGAATACTTCTTTGTATGATACCGTAATAATCCTGCGGTGAACCGTCCGGATAATAAACCACGTAACTGCCCGACGTCGCAAGCTGAGCAACAAGCCCCCTGTCTTCAAGGCCGGTTTGAGTCAAGCGCGACAAGATGTTTTGTCCGAGTTTCTTAGTAGCGGTTGTAATTTCGGGTCGATAATCACTGTTTGCCACTAAAACCAGGGTTCCTCTTGCGGAGGAAGATGATGAAGAATTGTTATGTATACTCACAAGCACATGAGCTCCCTTTTTGTTGGCAAGAGATACTCTTTGTGCCAAGGTAAGCTCTGTTTCGTTATTTTCGCGCGTCATGCAGACCTTTACGCCCTCGAATTGCTCAAGGTAGGCTTTTGTAGCCTGTGCAATTTTCAAGTTTAAAACTTTTTCTTCGTAGTTTATACCGTCAACCGTATTTATTGCACCGGGATCTCCGCCGCCGTGTCCAGGATCAAGGACAATAACAAGCTCTGCGGCGTTTGATACAGCAGGCGTAAAAAACGTTAAAAGTATAGCGGTAACCATAAAAAATATTAAAACAATCGAAAACTTTTTTGCAGAACGCATATATTTATCCTCCCTTACCACAGCAGCGGTAACGTTTTAATTTATTTTATACAAAAAAAAGCTTAATGTAAAGAAAATAAAAGGTTATAAAAATTTTTAATTTGTTCTGATTTTAAACCTTTTCATTATATGTGCGTTTTATAATAATTATGATAAAAACATTTAAGGAGGAGTTTTATGAAAAAGAACAAAAAAACAGTTTACTTAAAAAGGGAGCGCAACATGTGCGGAAAACAAATTCGTATCCTACGGCTATGTGCTGTGTGGGGTGTGAGAAAAATGTCACAAACCGAATTAGCAGAACGAATTACAAAACAGGGCTATCCAATAAGCAGAATTACCGTAAGCAGAATTGAAAACGGTGTGCGAGCCGTGAGCGACATTGAAATATTACAGTTTGCAAATGCCTTGAATGTGGATGTGCATCGCTTGCTTTGCGGAACAAAAACGGTAAAAGAGGCTGTTTCGGTGCTTTTTGACTCAGTTAATGCGGCTTAGTCGACATAATTTTTTCTATTTGTAATATTCATAAACTTCTTTGCAGCAACGTATAAATCAAATCTTACGGTACAGTTTTTCTGTACCGTTTTTTTATTAACATTGAGAAATGAAAAGGTAAGTTTTGTTAAGTAAAAGAGGGGGTCGAATTAGGTCGAAAGTTCTCGAATCGTGATGTTTGAAAAGCATTAGTGCGCATGTTAGCATTGAGTTATCGAAAGTCCTGACGATGTCGCAGCTAAAAACTTTATAAGGAGGTGATTGTATGGTAAGTCAATATCTTGTTGATATCGCAGAACGGGAGCTTTCATTGCGGGTTGATGTAGCGAAGCGCTATAGTGACGGCGAGTTTAAAGAGATTATAGGCCGGTGTATAGAACAGCTTTGCAAGCGCACTGAGTTAAGCAGTACCGACAAAAAGGAGATATCGAATATTATATTTAATTCTCACCGCAAGCTTGGTCTTTTACAGCCACTATTGGATGATCCGGACATAAACGAAATCATGATTAACGGCACAGACGGTATTTACGTAGAAAAAGAAGGCAGTATGGTTCGTTGTGATATAAGATATACCGATGCTAATCAATTGTTTAATGTTGTTCAGTCTATGGCTTCTTGGGTAAACAGAAGCGTAAATGAAAGTTCTCCTATTGTAGATTCCAGATTGGCAGACGGTTCGCGTGTAAATGTTGTACTAAAGCCTATCGCTATAAACGGACCTATAGTTACGATCAGAAAATTTCGTGAAAAAATTTTTACAATTGATGATTTTATACAAATGGGCACTGTAAGTGTTGACGAAGCAGCATTTTTGGAGCTGTGCATTAAAGCCCGTGCAAATATTTTTGTTTCAGGAGGCACTTCAAGCGGAAAAACCACTTTTCTAAATGTATTATCGGCATTTATACCGAAACAGGAAAGAGTCATAACCATTGAGGATTCTGCGGAATTACGTCTTGTTCAACCAAATCTTGTACGGCTAGAAACAAAAAATAACAATTCCGAGGGAAAAGGTGCGATAAATATGAGGACACTTATTAAAACCTCATTAAGAATGAGGCCCGACAGAATTATCGTGGGTGAAGTGCGAGATGAAAGTGCTTTGGATATGCTTCAGGCAATGTGTACGGGGCACGATGGATCTATGTCTACAGCGCACGCAAATTCTGCTTTTGATACCATCACTCGAATAGAAACGATGTCGCTTTGGGAAGGACATATAAATGCAGATGCAGTTAGAAGGCAAATTGCTTCAGGTTTGGATTTGATTGTTTATCTTCAGCGAGATATCGACATGAAGCGGCATGTGGCTGAAATAGCGGAAGTCGTAGGATATTTTGACGGGAGTGTAAAACTAAAATCTTTGTTTCTTTCAGGGCGTAAGGTATCTGAATGTACCGAGGGAGGGCGACTTCATGAAAAATTTAAAAGATATGCATCAGGCATATAAGGATTACACTGACAATGTTTTTGTATTGGCGGCGGTGGCGCTTGCTTTTTTCTGTATATTTGTTTCGGCAGGGTATTTTTTTTCTCGCAAAGTTGCAATCTCCATTGTTTTTGGTATGTTTGGAGTAAGTGTTGCATTGAAAGAATTTATCCTATGGAGACGAAAGTGGATTATTAAAACTATTGAACGGCAGTTTATGGAAATTATGCAAATCGTATTGTCTTCGGTATCGGCAGGGGTATCTATAGAGAGTGCTTTCTCTGAACTTTGTAACGGACCTCTTCAAAGCAGAAGGGATCTTACACTTATAAAAAAAGAAATTCAAACTATCGTCTATGGCATGAATATTAATTATTCATTTTATGAGTTATTGGACGACTTTGCAGAACGGACGGGGATAGGAGATATTGTAAATTTATCCAAAGCACTTACTATAGCGGGAACAAAGGGGGGAAACGTTACGTGCATTATACGAAATGCCTTAGCTAATATGCGAATAAAGAGCGAAGCCGACCGTGAAATAGAACAGACCTTGTCTCTTCCAAAGTATAACCACAGAATAATGATAATAATGCCGTTTGCTTTGATCTTGCTTCTGAGGTCGATTTCTAAAGAATACCTTGATATTCTTTACGAAAGCAATATAGGCGGAGCGGTTGTTTCCGGTTGTGCTGTGATTCTTTTGTTTGCCTGGGTTTTGGGAAATCGAATTTGTGATGTGAAAATATAAGGAGGACTTATTATGTCGCAGTATAACAGACTCATTTTTAAAAAAATGATTTTTATTTACGGTCACGAAAAAGCAATTCTTATGCAAAAACAGAGAAAAGCGTTATTTTTTGCTGCTCCTTTATTTACGGCTGTAATATCAATTGCGATGTTTTTGTCAGGAAAAACTATTATTTTGTGTGTATTTGCTTTTTTGGGGTTGGCAGCAGGGTTTTATATTCTGTATGACGGAAACATAATGAAGAAAGCAAAGCATCGGTGCTTGCAAATGAGGCTCGAGTTGTCAGAACTTCTGGATAGACTTGCTGTTTTATTGGATGCAGGAGTTACTCTTTGGAATTCTATTGTAATTGTGTCGGAAAACAGTGTTTCCGGAGGAGCTTTTGAAGCAGAACTCAAAAAAACCGTAAATGCTTTTTACAGTCAAGACGGGTACTATTTTGACCCGGAGTCTGCTTTTGAAGAGATGGCGCTACGTTGCGATGATGCTACCGTAAGTACTTTTGTATCATTGATTGTACAAAATTCACGCAAGGGAACTTCAGAACTTGCAGAACTGTTAAGAATACAGGCCGTGAACTCCAGAAATGAAAGACGTATGCTGGCTAAACAGCTTTCGGATGAGGCTTCGACTTTAATGTTAATTCCGTCGGCATTAATTTTGGCATCAATTCTTATTTTGGTTGCCGCACCGGCGGTAATACAATTTTTATAATCATTAGTATGAATTTTTGAGGGGGTATAATTATGGTAATTCTTTTGGCGAGGTTTAAAAAGAATTTTACATGTAAAATGAGCAAAGGAGGTGCTTATGCATATAATATAATTAGAAGCATAGAGACGAATACAAAAGCTATGGGAACAATTGAAGTTGTTCTTATTGTAGCTATACTGGTTGCACTGGCCCTGCTTTTTAAAGGTTTTGTGAATGAGTATGCTGAAGGAATTTTTACAAGTATCAGAGAAAAAACGAATGATGCCTTTACTAATTGGCATAGGTAGAAGAAAATAAGAGAGAAACCGTATGTTAAAAAATGATATTCAAATCAGTTGTGACAGAGACAGTTACGTTGTACGGTTAATACTTCCTGATGGGTTTCGCTTTTATAAAGAGTCTTTGCATAAACACAGAGAATTTTTTGAACAGAGCTTTATTGAAAGTACTTTGGCATGTGCTTGCCCCGATGGATATTACTGTACCGTAAAAAGCAGAAAGAGTATTAAGGATTGTCTGTGCGGTAACGGCTATGTAGATATATCCTTGATGCATTTGGTTATCAAAAGTTTAAATTGTCTGCTGGAGTCCTGTGAAAAACATAAAATATTACCGCAAAACATAATTTTCGATTATAGCGCTGTTTTTATAAACTCTGCTTTTTCGGAAATAAAGTTTATTTACATGCCGGGTGCAGAATATGTCGGACAGTTAACAGATTTTAAAGAATTAATAAAAATAGTATTTCTTCATATGTATGACAAACTCTCGGAGGAAGACTATCAAAAAATTAACGCCTTGATTGGGAATATAGAGACATCTTATAACATAGAATCTTTGGGTGGTATTTTTAAAGAAATTGAAGAAGTTATAGCTCCGTATATTTTTAACAAAAAAGGCCTCACAAAAAGCAAAATACTAAAATTGTTATTTGATGATAAAGGACAAAAAACGAAGAAAAGTCTTCGGCCACAAAGGAAGAATAAAGTTCTTCAAAAAGCAATTTTCAAAAAAGATACAGCAAAACCACAAAAACATTATGTTGAGGTTTTAGGTGGAATAAATCTAAAGGGGACGTATGTAAAAAAAGAGATTATTAACGGGAAAAGCAGCGTTATAAAAATAGGGCGAGATGGGAAGTGGTCTGACATAATAGTAAATGATATTACAGCCAGCAGAAAACATGCTGAATTACACATTGACCATAATAAAAAAATGACAGTTAAAGATATGTCGCTGAACGGTACATGCGTTGACGGTATTCGCATTAAAGACAGAGAGTGCGCATACAATCTTGATAGTGATATTAAAATTCTTATCACAGAAGAGTGTGAAGTTCTGGTTAGATATAAAAATGCATAAAAAACTTGCTCAAAATAATGTTTTTGTGTTAATATACTACAGACAAGAGTTCTTTTCGGGAGGAATTGCAAATGGGATATTTTAGACAAAATATTGCGATAGATTTAGGGTCTTCCAATGTTTATGTAGGTGTTGAAAAAAAGGGGATTGTTGTTAGAGAACCATCTGTTGTTGCGGTTAGAGAAAACAAAGGTGAAGTTGTCGCTATTGGAAGAGCGGCAAAAGAGATGGTTGGCAAGACTGACTCCGAAATTTCTACAATATATCCTATTCGCAACGGTGTTATTTCTGAGTACACCGTTACAATGAACATGATCGGTTTTTTTATTGACCGTGCTATTCCAAATCCTGTTAAAAGAATCTTTCGCCCTGATGTTATTGCCACTATTCCTTGTGAAATTACGAGTGTAGAAAAACGTGCCGTTGAGAGAGCTTTAAAAGAAGCCGGAGCAGGAAGAATATTTTTCGTTGATTCTCCGTTGGCGGCAGCCGTTGGCGCAGGTCTTGACGTCTCTTCTCCCGGAGGGAAAATGGTAGTAGATATCGGAGGCGGAATTACTGATATAGCGGTGATTTCTTTTGATGGAATAGTTGCCAGTTGCAGTGTTAACGTTGGCGGAAACAATTTTGACGAGGCTATTAAAAATTACTTTAAACGTGAATATAAAATGGTTATCGGTGATGCGACTGCTGAAAAAATAAAAATAAACAATGCTTGTGCATACAGGGACGAAAGGGTGTTGCCTTTTGAGATTTCTGCCACAGATTTACAAAGCAGAATGCCTGTAGAGCGAACTGTACGTCCTGAAGAGTTAATTAAGCCTATTAGTGAAGCGGCTTTGCCCATCTTGGAAGGGATAAGGTCTGTTTTGGAGAAGACACCCCCCGAGCTTGCTTCTGATATTTTCGAAGGCGGAATCTTGCTTGTTGGAGGAGGATCGCTTCTAGCCGGTTTAGACACTTTGATAAATAAGGCTACAGGGATTAATGTTATGTTGGCTGATCACCCTCAAGAATGTATTACAGCGGGTGCTATGAAAATTTTCACAAGTATGTCAAATGAGAGAAAAAATGAAATTATGTCTCAGTGATTTCGTTGTTTGAGTTGTAGTAATATTCTTAGCAAAAAAAGAGCAAGAAACCTATTCTAACAGATAGTTAGTGGATTTCTTGCTCTTTTAAACTTACTTTAAAATCAAGTCGGACAGTTTATTAATTGTTCCTGCGCCTAACAGGAGAACTGCATCGCCTTCTTGTAATTGTGTTTTTAGGAATGATGATATTTGTTCGAAGTCCGGTATATAAACAGATTTTATTCCGTTGTCAGTGAAAAGCTTATTAAGCATTTCAGAGTTTATTTGAGGATTCACCGGTTCTCTTGCTGCATAAATATCAGTGACAATGACGTAATCGCTGTGTTTAAGTGCGTTGCAAAACTCGTGTTTGAATTGAAGCGCTCTTGAATAAGTATGTGGCTGAAAAACACTCCATACTCTGTTTCGGCAGTTTGCTTTTGCAGCCTCTATGGTAGCCTCTATTTCGGTGGGATGGTGTGCATAGTCATTAATGATAAAAGCACCATTGTAAGTTCCTGCAACATCAAAGCGACGCCCTGCACCGCGAAAAGTTGAAAGTCCTTCCTGTAAACTCTCCGCACTACAATCAAAGTTCATCGCAGTTGCAATTGCCGCTAAAGAGTTTGATACATTATGTTTTCCGGGAACATTTAACGTTATGTTGGTAACAAAGCTACTATCTACATATAGGTCATAGGAATACCCTGCTGAAATGGAGAATGTGGCATTTTCCGGCATTGAAATGTTTGCAGCAAAAATGTGATGCACAGGAGCCTGATTTTTGGCATTGGTAAAGTTTTTTGGGGGGTGAGCTGTGTTGATGCTGTATGTGATTACCGAACAGTTTGCTGTTTCTGCACATTTAAGAGCGAGTTTACTGTCTGCACACACAACTAACACTCCGTCAGGTTTGATTCCACTAATGAACTTGTTAAAGGACAGCTCCACGTTTTTTTCGTCTCCGAAATAGTCAAGGTGTTCTGCTTCAACGTTTAAAATTATGCCTATCTGGGGGTGTATGTGCAAAAAGTTTTCGTGATATTCGCAGGCTTCGGTTACAAAAATATTACTATTGCCTGTGCGAACATTGCTGTTGAATGAAGAAGAAATGCCACCTAGGTGAACGTTGGGGTCCTTTTTCGCGTTAATAAGTATGGAGGCAAGCATTGACGTGGTACTGGTTTTGCCGTGAGTTCCCGCAATTGCTGCAACTCGGGAGTATTCTTCTGCGATAGTTCCCAAAAAAGCTCCGCGTTCTATTGTGGGAATTCCTAATTCGTGCGCTTTTTGATACTCGGGGTTGTCATTGCTAATGGCTAATGTGTATATTACCAATGAACAGTTTGCAGGAATGTTATCAGCACTATGGCCGATATATATTTCTGCACCCATGTCCTTGAGGCGCAATGTAGCTTCTGAATACGCACGGTCAGAACCGCTTACGGTATAGCCACGGTGCAGTGCAAGCTCTGCAATGCCGCTCATGCTTGAACCGCCTATGCCGATAAAGTGTAAATGGCTACCCGGTTGCAAAGTTAATTCACTTATATTAATATCTTCTATACCAATCAAGATAATGCGCTCCCTTTGGTCTTAATAATCTTTATGTAAATTGCCAGCAGTTAAGTACTACCACAATTAATAGTATTTTTAATTTTTAAGTTTGTCAAGTTCTTCTTGAATAATATTATTAACAAGTGAAGGATCTGCTTGTCCTTTAAGTGCTCGCATTGTGTTTCCGACAAAGAATCCAAAGACTTTTGTTTTGCCGGAAAGATATTCTTCTACAGTTTTGTTGTTGTCAGTTAATACTTGCTTGACGGTTTTACGTACGATATCGTCGTCAGTTATTTGCTTTATGTCGTTTTCTTTGATGTATTGTTCGATGTTAATCGGTTCTGTAAATAGCTTTGCAAGTATTTCTTTGCCTTGTATTCGATTTATCTTGCCGGTGGTTGTCTTTTGGATAATGATGGCCAAATCTTCCGGTTTTACGGGAATAGCAGAAACGGAGGTGTTTGTATCGTTCAAAAAACTCATAAGATCGCCTAATATCCAGTTTGACGTTTCTTTCGGACTCGCAGTAAGAGATACTGTTTTTTCGAAGAAGACAGCGAGGGGTTTTTGTGCAGTAAGTGTATCTGCTTCATAATCAGACAAACCAAATGATTGGCAATAACGTTGTTTCTTTGCCAAAGGAAGCTCGGGAAAATCCTTTTTCAGTGAGTCTATTATTGTGTCGCTGATTTCTATAGGGGGGAGATCGGGTTCGGGAAAGTAACGATAGTCCTGTAAGTTTTCTTTATTTCGCATTGCTAAGCTTATCCCTTTGTCGTCGTCCCATCTTCTGGTTTCTTGCAAAATTTTGCCGCCGTTTTCTAAAACAGAGATTTGTCGTTCGGATTCATATTTTATTGCACGGGATATTGCCCTGAAGGAATTAAGATTTTT
Source organism: Clostridia bacterium (assembly GCA_045544575.1). Taxonomy (GTDB): domain Bacteria; phylum Bacillota; class Clostridia; order UBA1212; family UBA1212; genus RGIG8523. The sequence continues at coordinate 21,658 of JAZPZG010000028.1, read as the reverse complement.
CATCTCAGTACGAATTCCGAGTGTTTTGCTTCCTTCCGGTCGTACAGACAAGTTTATGTCGGCGCGAAGTGAGCCCTCTTGCATTTTGCAATCACAGACTTCGATATATAGTAATATTCTTTTGAGTTGCTCTAAAAAAGATAATACTTCATCTGCGTTTTGAAAATCCGGAGCAGTTACAATTTCGATGAGAGGAACACCGCAACGGTTATAATCTATACTTGTTGTGCTGTTTTCTTCATTGTGAACAAGCTTGCCTGCATCCTCTTCCATGTGAAGCTGAGTAATGTGAATTGTTTTTTGACATTCCCCTGTTGTTATTGGTAACGTGCCGTTGCGACACAGTGGAAGATGTAGTTGTGAAATTTGATATGCTTTGGGCAGATCGGGATAAAAATAGTTTTTTCTGTCGAATTGATTGCATCTGTTTATTTCACAGTTGAGAGCGATTCCTGTTTTTAATGCAAGTTCTACTGATTTTTTGTTTAGGGTCGGAAGGCTTCCGGGGAATCCCATGCAAACAGGACAACACTGAGAGTTTGGCTTGCTGCCGAACTTTGTACTGCAGGAACAGAACATTTTACTTTGCGTGGCAAGCTCTGCGTGAACTTCAAGCCCAATTACGGTTTCCCATTTCATATGTTGTTACCTCCGGGTGATTTTTTGTGGAAGTCAGTTATCTTTTGAAACGAATGAGCAACGTTTAGAATCGTAAAATCGCTGAATGCAGGACCTAGTATTTGCATACCTATCGGAATACCGTCTTTGTCAAAACCGCATGGAACACTAATAGCGGGAAGTCCTGCGAGATTTGCAGGGGTGGTATACATATCGGAATGATGCACTTTGAGCGGGTCGTTGACTGTTTCTCCGATAAAAGGTGCCGTGGAAGGCGTTACGGGGGTGATAAGCACATCGCATTCTTTAAAACAGTTCTCAAACTCATGCTTAATCATATTTTTTACTTTAATTGCCTTCTGATAATACTGCTCATATTGCCCTGCGGCTAGAACGAAGGTTCCGAAAAGAATTCTGCGTTTAGTCTCGCTTCCGAATGCATTTGTTCTGTTTTGGACATACAGGTCATTAAGGTTTTTACTGCCGTGGGCGCTAAAACCGTATTTTATGCCGTCGTAGCGAGAAAGATTTGAACTCGCTTCGGCACAAGAGATGATGTAATACGCAGACGTTGCATATTTGGTAAGCGGAAGTGACATTTGTTTTATAATTGCGCCGTTGTCTTCAAGGACTCTTATGGCAGAATTGAGAGCGGCTCTTATTTCGTCGCTTAGAGAATCATTAAAGTATTCTTTCGGAATGCCTATTTTGAGCCCTTGAATATTACCGTTTAATCTTTTACGGTCAAACGTTTCGGGAAGACAAACTGAGGTGCTGTCTTTTCTGTCCTTGCCTGAAATTACTTCAAGACAGGCTGCACAGTCAATTGCATTCTTTGCAATAGGACCTATCTGATCAAGTGATGAACTGTGTGCAATAAGACCGTATCTGGATACTGCTCCGTAAGATGGTTTAAAACCTGTAACTCCGCAGTGGGCGGCAGGTTGGCGAATGCTTCCGCCGGTGTCTGTGCCGAGGGTGCAAAATGCTTGTTTTAATGAAATTGCTGCGGCAGAGCCGCCGGAAGAGCCACCGGGAACGCGGCGTGAATCCCATGGGTTCAGTGTGGTACCGAAAAATGATGATTCTGTGGTCGTTCCCATTGCAAATTCATCCATGTTGAGCTTGCCGATTAGAATAGCTCCTGCATCGTTCAGACGATTTACAACTGTCGCATTGTAAGGTGGTGTGAAATTTTCAAGCATTTTTGAACCGCAGGTAGTTCTGATGTTTTGTGTACAAATGTTGTCTTTTAAAGCAATAGGTACGCCTGCGAGAGGTGAAACTGCCAAGTCGCCTCTTGCAATAGCCGCCTGAACTTCTTTTGCACGGGAAAGGGCCTGTTCCTCTGCAAGTGTAATATATGTGTTTGATTGTGGATTGGTTTCTTTTATTTTTTTTAAAACGGCCTGAGTTGCTTCAAGGACTGATATTTCGCCTTTCTTGATAAGGGCGGAAAGCTCTGAGGCAGTTAAATTAAGTATATCCATCGGTGACCTCCGTGTGATTGTTTGAGAAGAACAAAGGTGGCGTCTATTCTACTGCCTTAGATGTAATAACGTATTCGTCCTCGTGACAAGGTGCGGAAGAGAGAAGCTCACTGCGATTGTAAGATTTTTCGGGAATATCGTCTCGGAACACATTTATTACGGGAATGGTATAAGGGTTTTGAGAAATATCATCGGTGTTAAGTTCGTTCAATATATCCATGTAATCGGCAATTTTTTTGAACTCATCTTGCATTTGGGCTAACTGAGCTTCGTCGGGCTTAAGCCGCGCCAAGTTAAAAATGTATTCAACTGTCTCCGATGAAATATCCATTGGTGTTCTCCTTGTTCTTGCCAGAGTTACAGAGGCTCTTGCATATAAGATTACCGCCGCATTAAGCGGCGGCGTAAAATTTGTATAATTAAATCAGATTTATAAATGTATAAATCAAGGGTTAAGACGGTTAAGGTCTCTGGGGAAAGCGGTTGCGAATTTAATGTTTTCGAGGTCGAGAATTCTCATAACCAATCTTTCAAGACCGATTCCCATGCCGCCGTGAGGAGGCATGCCGCACTTGTGCATCATAAGATAATCACTGAAGTCTTCAATATCCATTTCACGTGCTTGCATTTTCGCAACTTGTTCGTGATAATCGTGAATTCTCTGTCCTCCGGTGGTAACCTCGGCACCGTTTAACAGAAGGTCAAAGCTGAGCGTGAAATTGGGGTCTGCGGGATCATCCATTGTGTAGAACGGACGCTTTTTCGTAGGATAGTGTGTGATGAAAACAAAGGGCGAACCATAGTTTTCAAGGAAGTACTTTCCTATCAAGCGCTCTTCGTCAGGCTCCAAATCGTTGGGGTCGCGATAAGGTCTCTTGTAAACTTCGGAGATGAGATTCTTTGCATCCATAAACTTAATTTTGGGAATTTGTTTAATCTCAGGCAAAGTAACTTTGAGCTCTGCAAGGTCAAGTGCATATTCTTTACGAAGGAAATCAAAAATATATGCCATCATTCTGCACTCGAGCGCCATGAGGTCTTCAAAGGAGTTAATAAAGCCCATCTCAAGGTCGAGTCCCTGGAATTCGTTTATGTGTCTGGAAGTACTGTGCTTTTCTGCACGGAAAACAGGGCTGAGTGTAAAGACTTTTGTAAATACACCAACCATCATCTGCTTGTACATCTGAGGGCTTTGCGCGAGATATGCTTTTTGACCGAAATAATCCAACTCAAACATGTCTGCGCCGCCTTCTGCGCCTGCTTTTACTATTTTAGGAGCGACAAACTCGGTAAAACCTTCGTTGTGTAAAAAGTTTCTGAAAGCACAGAGAACACCGTCTGCAATTTTTAAGATAGCACGCTCTCTGGGGTTTCTCAACGTGATTGCTCTGTTGTCAAGGAGAACGTCAGTGCCGAGCTTAAGTTCCTTTTTATTGATAACAAGGGGTAACTGCTCTGCAGGTGTAGAGAGAATATCAATATCGGTAAGATGAATCTCAAAGCCTAAAGCACATCTCTCGTCCGTTACAATTTTTCCTTTTGCAATAACACAGGCTTCTTCGGGTACGGTATTTATGTCAAATGCCGCTTCACCATCTGTGTAAACGCATTGGAAAAGTCTTCTGGGAGTTCTGAGGACTACGAAAGCAAATCCGCTCATGATTCTGAGTCTGTGAACAGATCCTTTCACTTCCACAATATCTCCGTGCTTAATAAGTCCGTTGTTATAATCTTCGATAATGTTTTCTATGTCCTGCTTATCGCGGACGATATCGGTGCTTATATATTCCATATTAATCCCTCCGTAATAATTTCACATTAAATAATGTAAACATGAGGTAATTATACCACATGACAATAAATCTGCAAGTAAAAAATCACTTCTGTTTTTTGTGCACTTTGGTGGCGCTTTGTGTAATAAACTGTAGTACGGATTGACGAAGCTGTTTTAAATGTGTAAAATATTGTTATTAAATTTGTAAGGGAATGTTTTATGGAAAATAAGCGTTGTACAAATTCTGACTATATAAAGGCTGAGTGCGATTATGAAAGCATACGCTGGCGTAAGTATTACGATGTTTCTGAATTTCATCAGGATTATCCTCATGGCAGTTTATATGGTGTTATTGAGCAGGCTTGTAAGGCTTATTCTTCATCCGTTGCCGTGGATTTTCTCGGCAAAAAGATTACTTACGCGGAGTTCTATGATAAAATTGACGATGCGGCAAGGGCTTTTTATACGGCAGGGGTCAGAAAAGGTGACCGCGTGACTGTGGCATTGCCGAATATTCCGCAGGCATTGGCGTGCTTTTACGGACTGAATAAAATCGGTGCGGTGCCGTGCATGATTCACCCTCTTTCAGCGGAGGCGGAGATTGAGTTTTATCTTACCGTCTCAAAGTGCGGATATATCGTAGCATTGGATTCATTTTATTCAAAAGTTGCCGAGGCGGTTGCGTGTGCAGAGAAAAAAAGCGGCAGAGACATTAAAATTATCATAGCAAGTGTACGGGATGAGTTGTCTTTTCCGAAAAATGTTGCCTTCGGAATTGCCAATAGCAAAAAAATTCCGCACATTTCATATAGTGAAAAGAATATACCTTGGAATTTGTTTATACGGAAAGGTAAAAAGACAGAACCTGTTTATTCGGCTGACGGTAAAGACGTGTCCGAAGATACTGCGGTGATTCTTTACAGCGGCGGAACCACAGGCGTGAGCAAAGGAATACTGCTTACAAACAGAAACGTAAATGCTCTTGCGGTGCAGACCTTTGCTGCGAGCGGTTTTCCTGATATAAGCGGTTTGAAGATGCTGTCCGTGATGCCGTTGTTCCATGGATTTGGACTTGGAATAGGAATTCATTTACCTTTGATGTACGGACTTTGTTGTGTTTTGCTGCCGCAATTTTCCGTAAAAACATATGCAAAAACTTTGATAAAGAAAAAGCCGAACTTTATCCCCGGAGTACCCACTTTGTTTGAAGCATTGCTGAGAGCAGAAAATCTTGAGGGTAAGGATTTGTCGTTCTTAAAGGGGGTTTTTTCCGGTGGTGATTCGCTTTCGGCGGAACTGAAAGGAAAGGTTGACCGCTTTTTGAGGAATCACGGGGCTTCGGTTCAAATCCGTGAGGGTTACGGAACTACGGAGTGCGTTACGGCAAGCTGTCTCACGCCACCAAACTACAGCAAAAAGGGAAGCATCGGGATTCCTTTTCCGGATACTTATTTTGCAATTGCCGAGGTTGGAGGCGTAAAGCATTTGCCTGCGGGCGAAGAGGGAGAAATTTGTTTACGAGGGCCTACCGTTATGAAGGGGTATCTCGACAATCCGGAGGAAACGGCAAAGGTTTTGAAAATGCATGAAGACGGCTGTGTGTGGCTTCATACCGGTGATTTGGGCTTTCTTGACGAAGATGGTTTTGTTTATTTTAAGCAAAGAATCAAGAGAATGATAGTTACCAGCGGATATAACGTATATCCGTCACAACTCGAAAATATTATTGATGCACATGAAAAAGTTTTGATAAGTTGTGTTATTGGGGTTAAGGATTCTTATAAAATGCAGAGGGTAAAGGCGTTTGTTGTTTTGAAGCCGGGCGTTAAGCCTTCTGAAACAATTAAAAGAGAACTGAAAGAGCATTGTCGCAAGAATATTGCCGGATATGCCGTTCCTTCAGAGTTTGAGTTTAGGGAGGAGCTTCCGAAAACGCTCGTGGGAAAAATTGCGTACAGAGAATTGGAGAGAGAAGAAAATCTCAAATGAGGCGGAGAAGCTGAAAATAGTTCGATTCAATAAAAATTTTATGAAATTTCTGTGCAAATCGCACAAAAATAAATTGACAATACTCTCCAATTTTTGTATACTAAACAAGTGTAGATTTGGAAATTCATTTATATGTTTAAATTTATTAAATCATAAATGAGTACATTGAAAATTAAATATTTCTTGAAAGGGGAGTGTATTAATGGATTATTTACACATTATCTTATTGATTCTTATCCCCTTAATTTCCGCTGCGGTGGGCTTTGTATGTTGGAAGGTATCGGCTAAAAAAGCTCATCAAGCAGGTTATGAACTCAGAAAACAGGAAGCTGAAGCGATTTTCGGAAGCGCAGAGGCTGAGGGTAAGCGAATTATTGGTGAAGCCGCTAAGGAAGGCGAACGTAAAAAACGAGAGTTTTTGTTGGCAGCAAAAGAAGAAATCCATAAAAGCAGAATTGAGCTTGAAAAGGAAATTAAGGATCGGCGCGGTGAAATTACGCGTAGCGAGCGCCGTTTGATTCAGAAAGAAGAAAGTCTCGATAAAAAGCTCGAAACCATCGAGGCAAAAGAAGAAGATCTTAAGGCTCGTGCCGAAGACGTTGAAAAATTATTTGCAGAGGCAAGAGAATCCGCTGCCAAGCAGCTTGCGGAGCTTGAGCGAGTTTCGGGTCTTTCCAGAGAAGAAGCTAAGAATTATTTGTTAGCAAACGTAGAAAATGATATTCGCCATGAGACGGTTGCACTTATGAAGGAGTATGAGGCTCAGCTTAAGTACGAATCCGCCGCAAAGGCAAAAGAGGTTATTGCAAGCGCTATTCAAAAGTGCGCAGCAGACTATGTTTCCGAGATGACGGTTTCTGTCGTACCGTTGCCTAACGATGACATGAAGGGTCGTATTATCGGACGAGAGGGTAGAAATATTAAGGCTCTCGAAACACTCACGGGCATTGATCTTATTATCGATGATACTCCGGAGGCGGTTATTTTATCAGGCTTCCATCCCATCAGACGTGAGGTTGCAAGAATTGCTCTTGAAAAGCTTATCGTTGACGGTCGTATTCATCCTGCAAGGATCGAAGAGATGGTCGAAAAGGCGAAGAAGGAAGTTGAAAGCGTTATTCGCAAGGAAGGCGAAAATGCTACTTATGAAACAGGTGTTTACGGACTGCACCCTGAGATTATTAAACTCTTGGGTCGCCTGAAATACAGAACGAGCTACGGCCAAAGCGTGCTCATTCACTCTATTGAAGTATCGAGACTTGCCGGCATAATGGCGGCAGAGCTTGGTCTTGATGTGAATTTGGCAAAGCGCGCAGGTTTGGTACACGATATCGGAAAGGCTGTAGACTTTGAAATGGAAGGTTCTCACATAGAAATCGGTGCGGATCTTGCCAGAAAGTACAAAGAAGGTCCTGACGTTATCAATGCTATACAGGCACACCACGGTGACGTAGAGCCCACTTCAATTATCTCTGTTCTCGTGCAGGCTGCCGATGCTATATCTGCGGCAAGGCCCGGAGCAAGACGCGAAACACTTGAATCATATATTAAGCGTCTCGAGAAGCTCGAAGAAATTGCAAACTCCTTTGACGGTGTTGAAAAGACGTTTGCTATTCAAGCAGGCCGCGAGGTTCGCATAATGGTTACACCCGAAAAGGTATCGGATGACGACATGACCTTGCTTGCAAGAGATATTGTTAAGAAGATTGAAAGCGAGATGGAATATCCCGGTCAGATAAAGGTTACAATGATCAGGGAGACACGTATCGTAGATAGTGCAAAGTAAATAAAGGGGGCTCTACAGTTCAGACTGTAGAGCTCTTTTGACACTAAACCGTTGCTTTGCAAAAAAATTAATTGTATAATCAAGTAAAAGAAGGTGAATGTAATGGCCGTGACAGGCGAGCATAAAAAGATAATTGCCCAGAACAGAAAAGCATACCATGAGTATTTTATTGACGACAAAATCGAGTGCGGAATTGTGTTGGCGGGTACTGAGGTAAAATCCTTGCGCGCCGGCGCCGTGAATTTCAGAGACTCGTACGCTGAAATCAGAAATGGGGAGTGCTTTCTTTGCGGTATGCACATAAGCCCCTACGAAAAAGGGAATATTTTCAACAAGGAACCGATGAGGGACAGAAAGCTGTTGTTGCACAAGTCAGAAATTAACAGACTTTTCGGCACCGTAAAACAAAAGGGCCTTACGCTCACGCCGTTGGAACTTTACTTTTCGCACGGAAAAGTAAAATTGCTTTTGGGCGTGGCGAGAGGAAAAAAATTGTACGATAAGAGAGATTCGATTGCGGCAAAGGATACCGCAAGGGAAATAGACAGAAGACTGAAGGAATCATTCAGAGAGTGAGCAAGGAGAATTGAGTATGGGACGCAGAAATCGAAACAGACATACCGGATTCAGTATAAGAAGGATACTTTTAACCGTCTATATTATGCTTTTTGCAGTATTGTATCTTTGGGTTGTTGTTCCCGCTCTGCAGTTTATGGGAAACAGTTTGCCTCAGACTGATACGGAAGGAGAGTCTCATGCGGGATCAGGGGACGTTGTGCTTGATATGGGAGAGCTTCTTCCGAAGGAAACAGAGGCACCTGTAACGGAATTGCCCGAGACATCGGAAAATCCCGAAAGTCCACAGCCTACCGAAGACGGGTTTGTAGATGCTCCTACTCAAAAGCCTTCATCTTCAGGCGGCGGTTCTTCACTTCCGTACGTGCCCGATCCGATTGTAGACGGCGTGACAAAGGCAAACGGATCCGGCGTAAAATTAGAACCGGATGCACGAAACATATTGGTTTTGGGCGTAGATGAGGCTAGTGTTTTGACAGACTCGATGATGATTATAAGTATTTGCGACAGGACCGGAGTAGTACAGGTTTTGTCACTTGCAAGAGACGCATATGTTCCGTATTCGCAGACGATTAAGAACGTTATAAGCAAAAACGGTCTTTCGAATTCTCGTGGCATTTATAAGCTTAACGCAACGATGAATATAGGCAATATGATAAAGTATTCGGGCGGAAAGTTCGGAAACTCTGGTATTGATTTTCTCTGTCACGTAATGGCTGAGCTTCTGCCGCATGCTAATATTGACATAGACGATTACGTCTATATCGATGAAAGTGCGTTTATTGAAGTCGTTAATATGTTTGGCGGTGTTGATGTGCACTTTAACGAGGATTGGTATTCTGCTTCGGGCGACGAAGTTGGGGTGATCCTTTATGAAAAGGGCTATCATCACTTGAATGGACGGGAAGCTCTTAACTATGTAAAAAGGCGCGGAAGGTTCTCGTCGCAGGGACAGATAAGCTCAAGCGGCGATCCGTACAGAAAGGCAAATCAGCTTGGTTTTATGCGTGATTTTGCAGAGCAGGTGGTAACGCTTGACAATGTCGGTAAAATTCCACAGTTGCTTGAAACTGCTTCAAAATATGTTTTTCACAGTTTGAATTCTGTGAACAGAATTGCTGAATATACCGATTTTGCTACTAGGTACGCAAAAGATGGTTATGAGCTTAAGATGACGGTCGTGACAGGTACGTCAATTGACCCGCTCGGAGACGGGGCGAGCTATGTAAATCTTATGGGCTGATTTTTCGGAGGCGATTGCGAAAATGAATGAATTTACAAAAGAAACGTTGAAAAACCACGGAATAGGCATAATGAGAATATTTTATTGCCACGTTTTGGCAGTGTGCCTCGGATGGGCGGCATATCCTTTGATGCTTCTTGTTTTTGCAAGATATGTCACGATAGACGTTCCGTTTGCAATATATTCGATATTTACTACGATAATTTACATAATGTTGCTGTTGGCGCAGTCAAACGATATGGGAGTTAAGGACAAAAAGCCCTATAAGTGGGCAAGGTACAAGGCAAAAGGTTTTCTTTTAGGGGCTGTTGCCGGCATTATTGTTGTGTTGTTGGAATGTATTTTTATTGAAATTGCAGATGCACTGTTTATTGTTCAGCATCCGCAGCTTCTTATAAGCAGCCTTAATTCATATGTGAGAATGGTTTTGTATGCACCGTTGTTTTGGTTTTATGCTTTGATAAATAACACGGATGCCGTAATACCGCAAATAACACACCTCTCTTCTTTGGCAATTGTTCCGTTTATGTCTATTTTTTCGGGCCTCGGATATTGGCTCGGCATATCGGGTGTTACTTTGGAGCTTGGTTTTAAGAAAAGGAGAAAATAAGCATCATGGAAAAACAGAAAAAATTCGATGAACTTGTTGCTTTATTTAATAAGACGAAAAAAGCATACATGGATTATTTGATTAATTTGGATGTAAGCAGTGACGAGGCTGAAAAGGGAGATCTTCCGGGCGATTGGTTTAATTTATCTTCTGATGAGCTCGGCGGAGTTACTCCTCATGAATACGCAAGAGAAGCTTGCGGCGGAGAGATTACTGCAGATGATGCAAAGTTTCTTTTTGATTCCTTCTGTTCCGATAGCTTTTGGTCTGCCCCCGAAGGAGTGTGCGAGCTTCTTGCGCAGTTTGGCGAGGAGGGTATAAAGCATATTGTTGAAATACTGGGTGACAAGGATTGCCTTACCGCATCATATTATGAGAGCACGGACAAGGAAGCACTTGCGGCACAGGACAGAATTATTGCTGTTTTGGGATGTATAAATTATTTTGTATGTGACGATGTGAAGAATGCAGTTTGGACAGCATTTAAGTTGTGCATTGAAGAGAATGAAGCGATAATAGAGGGGGCTGCTGATGCTATAATTGAAAATTTCGGTGCAGGTGAGGCGGTTGAGTTCCTTTTAAAAGCCGAGAGTATAGGTTTTAAGGAGCTTACTCTTATGCAAGGAATTACAAACGGCGAGGAGCGAAGTGACGAGCTGTATAAATGTCTGAGAACCTGCGTAAAGAGGAGTCAGGGTAATGAAAAACTGACTGCGCTTTCAATTTTTGCAGATTACGGAGACCCCAGAGCGGTAACGCTTTTGCGTTCTGTTGCAAAGGATATGAAAGACAAACTTACTCCCGGCAGCAAGAATAACGAAGCATTTCAGGAGCTTTATATGGTCGCGTCTATGATAAACAAGCTCGGCGGAAATACCGAGGATATTATCGGTATGTAATGGCACAAAAAATAAAAGTAATAAATATACGGTAATATTTTTTCGACACCTCTAATATTCTTTAACAGGTAAGGAATTTGGAGGTGTCGTTTTTGATACTGTTATTAAGAAAAAGCAGCGTTATGCTTGGAATAGTGTTGGTGGCATTGGCGGCTGCAATATTGACTGTAAATCTTTGCTTTGGAGGGGATGAGGCATCGAAATCTCATGCCGCATCAGGCGGAGCTGAGGAAGAGTCTGTAGAAGTTGTAAGACCTGTGGAAAAGGAAGATGAAAATGCGGCGACTGCTGCTCCCGATAATAGCGGTACTCAGAATAACAGCCTCGGTGCAGGCAAGGTTGTTGTGCTTGATGCAGGGCATGGCGGCGAAGACCCGGGTGCCGTGTCAAATTTCAGCGGACTGAAGGAAAAGGACGTTACGCTTATCATTGCAAACAAGGCAAAGGCTTTGCTTGAAGAGGCAGGCTACAAGGTAATAATGACACGAACGGAGGACGTTTTAAATTACGACGATGAAAATGCCTCAATGACAAAAAAGCGCAGACAGGATCTTTTGAAACGCAAAAAAATCATGGACGAAAGCGGTGCGGACATTGTGGTAAGTATTCACCTGAATGCCTTTACCGATGAAAAGTATTGCGGGGCACAGGTCTTTTACACAAAAGAATCACTTTCAAGCAAAAAGCTTGCAATGAGTATTCAGCAAGCATTCCGTGAAGTTGTTGACAGCAACAATGAAAGAGAAGCACTTAAAAAGAACGAGGACATAATAATCACCAAAAACTGCAAAATAACCACGGTAATTGCAGAGTGTGGCTTCTTGTCAAATCAGGAAGAGGAGGCACTTCTTTGTGACGATGCCTACCGCGATAAAATTGCTGCGGCAATTAAGAGAGGAATTGACTCGTATTTTACCGTTTCAACCGAGCCACGATAAAATTGCCGTGCCGAAATACCAAAACCGCTTTGGGGAAAATTCCGAGGCGGTTTTTTGTTGTATAGATTATATCTGAGATAATTAAAGCCACGCTTATTTCTCTTGCTAAACTGTTTAAATTATGGTATAAAAAAGATATTATTATTTAAAATATTATTTGCTGACAGCAGGAGGGCTTTTTATGAAGGCAACCAAACAGGATATGGCACTGCGCCGCAAGCTTTTCGAATACGTTTCACCTGAAAAAATTCCCGTGACGTATAAAATCGGGGACAAGAAATTTACGGGAATACCGAGTGAATTTAATCCCCGTGTTACGAGAAGAATAATTGACTCTACCATGACGGGATATACTGTTATTGCGGTTACTCCTGAAGAGTTGGAGCTTCGTGTTGAGTATAAGCATTACAATGATTTTCCCGTTGTTGAGTGGGTACTTTACATAACGAATAATTCAAACGAAAACAGTCCCTCAATTTCAGAACTCAAGGTACTTGACGGAACGCTTGAGGGTGCAAATCCCGTACTTTTGCACGGAAATGGTGATGGTTGTAATGACAGTGGCTATGTTTGGGAAAAAACGGTTCTTTCTGCGGAGCCATTAGTCAAGTCCCCTGCGGATTTTGACGGAAATTCCTGCTGCGGAGCTTTTCCCTATATGCGTATTAATTTTGATGATTGGGCCGTAAATCTTGCAGTAGGTTGGTCGGGAACCTGGGAGTCTTCGATATCCGCTGTGGATAACGGTGCTCATATTGTTATCGGACAGAAAACCTTTAATGCTTACCTTCGTGCAGGCGAAACGGTGAGAACTCCTTCGATAACGCTTCTTGCGGCAGACGGAAAGGGAGAAAAGGCTCAGGACAGAAGTCGTAATCTGTGGCGCTCGTGGTATTTTGCACATTTGCTTCCTTGTGAGGACGGAAAGCCTTTAGAGCCTAAGCTTGTGCTTCATACATGGAACATTCAGGGCAAACAGGAATTTTGCGGCTGTACGGAGGAAAACCAGAAGCTTGCGATTGACTCATATATTTCAAAGGGCGTTAAGCCTGATATTTGGTGGATTGATGCCGGATGGTATCCGTGCCGGGATAAGTGGGCAGAGGGTACGGGAAACTTTTTCTGCAATCCTGAAAATTATCCCAACGGCATGGGTGCTGTAGGACAGTATTGTCATGACAAGGACATAAAATTTTTGCTTTGGTTTGAGCCCGAAAGAATATTCAGAGGTACATGGGTTTTTGAAAACAAGCCGGAATTTTTGCTTCGCTATGACAACGGAAGCGATTGGTTTAATAATAATTTTCTCTATAATCTCGGAAATAAAGAAGCGTGTGATTGGCTTATTGATACAGTAGATAAACTTATAAAAGATTATCACATTGATATTTATCGCCAAGACTTTAACTTCCAGCCCCTGCCGATATGGACGGCAAATGATGAGGAAGGGAGACTCGGTATGAGAGAAAATCTTCACATACAAGGACTTTATCGCTATTGGGATACTTTGGCGGAGAGAAATCCGGGCCTGTGGTTTGATAACTGTTCTTCCGGCGGAAAGCGCAACGATATAGAGTTTATGCGACGCTCTGTGCCCCTTCATTACACCGATATCGGCTACGGCAAGCATCCCGAAAAACAAAATCAATACAGGCAGATGTTTGAGTGGCTTCCCTATTTCCGCAGCCATACGATGGCATGGGATCAGCCGGACGGAACGTACGGCTGGGTAAACAACCCCGTTGACGAATTTACCTATCTTACGGTAATGACGGCTCCCGCGATTACGTGCATGGTTGAGTACGACAGTGACGACAAGGCGTTTGGCATAGCAAGAAAGTATAATAAGATCTGGAAAGAAACTGCTGATATTTCACTTTCAGGAGACTTCTATCCGCTTACCGTATGTCGCAAGAGCGATGAGGATTGGTATGCTGCACAGTTTGACGATGCAGCAAATAACAGAGGAACAATTCACTTTATTCGTAATATTGCCTGTGAGCAGGACGAAATTACCGTAAAGCTCCACGTTGACGAATGTAATTACGATAAAAAATACGTTCTTTCGGATAAGTACAAAGACGTTGAGCTTGTAAAGACCGGAAAAGAGCTTGCCGAGGGCTTTACGTACTCTGCTCCGAAGCGTTCGGGCACGGTGTTTGTGTATGAAATAAGATAAATATACAACACAAAATTTTATTTAAAAACAAAAAATTTTAAGAAACGAAAGAGTCAATTGAAGCATTTATGCTTTGATGGGCTCTTTTTCTATAAGGAGGAAAAGCGATGGGGAGTCATATTGAAAATTCAGCGATTAAGCCGTTTGAATCTAATTTTACGGGCATTCGTGTCAGCAAACTACAGTTTATAACTGTCAAAGCAGTGCGAAAAGACAAAGCGGTTGTTTTTTTACAGCGCGGGGGAAGTATTTCTTGTCGTAAAAATTAGTCAAGTATGAATTACTCATTTGTGCTTGACTAAATATTTTTGCGTGTTATACTTTTTGCGTGTTATAATTTAGATAATCTAAAACGGAGGTCGTGTATATGTTTAGTAGGAAGAGAACGTGAGCTCGGTGCTCTTAATAAACTTTATAAATCGAATAAATTTGAACTTGCGGTTATCTATGGAAGACCATGTGCTTGCGTATAAAGCTCCTTTGTATGGCAGAAGAACGGCGCAAATGAAGCTTTTGCCGTTTAACTTTGACGAGACCTGCAGATGTTTTAAAAATCTGTCTGATGAGGATAAGGCGCTCATATACGGTGTTGCGGGCGGTACACCTCAATACCTTTTGCAGATGGATGATAAGTTAAGCATTGAGGAAAATATTAAAAACACGTATTTGAATCCAATTTCATTTCTTTATGAAGAACCAATTAACCTGTTGAAACAGGAAGTTCGTGAGCCTGCAATTTATACAGCTATTATTACAGCGATTGCTACCGGTTCTTCAAGAATGTCGGAGATTTCAAATAAGGTCGGCGAAGATACAAATGTTTGCACAAACTACATTAAGAATCTTATAAATCTTGGTATTGTTCAGAAAGAAACACCGTACGGTGAAAAAGCTTCCCGAAAGTCTATTTACTCTATTGAGGATAATATGTTTCGTTTTTGGTATCGCTTTGTGCTTGATAATAACTCAATTATTGCCCGTGGTGCAGTTGATTTGGTTTATAAACGAATTGAACCTCAGCTTTCAGGCTATATGGGTAAGGTTTTTGAAGAAATTTGCCGGCAATACCTTTGGAAACAGCTTCTTTCAGGCAAGTGCCCTGTAGAGTTTAACTCACTTGGCCGTTGGTGGGGTAATGACCCTAAAGCAAAGAAACAGACTGAAATTGACATTATGGGCGAACAAGATAAGACTGCAGCGCTTTTTGCTGAATGTAAATGGACAAACGAAAAAGTTGATCTTGGTGTTTTGGAAACACTTGTAAAACGCAGTGATTTGTTCTCGTATAAAACAAAGCATTACTATCTGTTTTCAAAATCAGGTTTTACAAAAGGCTGTATTGACAAGGCAAATGAGACGGGTAACGTGCAATTGATTGAATTTGCAAATATGGTTAATTACTAAGTAAGCTTTTTAATTACTTATTGCGGAACTTTTTTGTGCGAGGTATAATATTATCGACCATTATCAGCGGGGGTGTTTATCAATGATTAGAGGATTGAACAAATATATTGACCATACGGTGTTAAAGCCCGATGCACAAAGGCAGGCTGTAGAGAAAATTTGTGCGGAGGCGGTAGAGTATGATTTTGCCTCCGTTTGCATAAACCCGTGCAACGTTGCGCTTGCAAAAGAACTTTTAAAGGGCAGTGACGTAAAGGTTTGCACTGTTATAGGCTTTCCTTTAGGGGCGAATACTACTGCCGTCAAGGCTTTTGAAACGCAGGATGCATACAAAAACGGCTGTGACGAATTTGATATGGTTATAAATATAGGTGCTTTAAAGGACGGCCTTTTTGACTATGTAAAAGAGGATATTTCCGCCGTGGTAAAAGCGGCTCAAGGAAAAACCGTGAAGGTTATTATTGAAACTGCGCTTCTTACCGACGACGAAAAGGCTAAGGTTACGGAGCTTGCTTGTGAGGCGGGTGCACATTTTGTTAAAACGTGTACAGGCTTTTCGGGCGGCGGAGCGAATACACATGACGTTGAATTGATGAAGATGCATACGTCACAGGGTGTAAAAGTTAAAGCTTCGGCGGGAATAAGAAACAAAGAGGATGCAGTCGCACTCATAAAAGCAGGGGCAGACCGAATCGGAACGTCTGCAGGAGTCGCGATAGTGAAAGAGTAATCCGTTCTTGTGATTGAGGTTGAACGGTGGATTGCCGCGGAGGGCGGCAGAAGATTATGTTAGAGATTAGTAAATATAAAAAAGAATATGATGCCGTGATATCAGGCATTACCGATGCCGTAGGCGAAAGGCTTGTTATTTTTTGCGAAAGTGACATGTGTAAGGATATGTCAAAGGGAACGGTGCTTATTACCGTTACGGAGACAGAGCTTACGGTTACCGAAGGGCAGGTTGTGCTTGCGGGCGAGAAAAAAATATTCGGTCGCGGTGCTCTTGTAAGAGGATATGAGAAGCGGGATGCCCGTGCGTATACGCTTTCCGACTTGTGCGAGCTTAAGCTTGAGGAAATGCTGTCGAGTGTAAGACTCATGGGAAAGTATAAAGGTGAAACCGTAGTTCTTGCTTTGGGAACGTTTGCTTCTCGCGGTGATCTGCGTTTGTTGCTGAAATATTTGGAGCAATATAAAAAGAATGGTGAGGTTAATCCTGAGGAGGAGGACTTTGCCGCCGAACTTTTTTGTCCTAAGTGCGGACAGCGTTATCCCGACCCTGTCAGAAAAATATGTCCTAAGTGTATCGACAAGGTTGCTATTATCAAGAAATTCTGGATATTTATGAAAAAGTACAGGTCTCGTATCTTTTTGATAATCGGGGCTTATTTGCTCGTAAGTATTATGGGTGCGATTGCGCCTTATTTTTCTTCTGCCTTTTTCTATGACAGAGTTTTGCTTAATCCCGACGATAAATTTTACGGGCAAGTGTTGTTGGTTGTAGCAATCGTGGCAACGGTAAACTTAGCGAGTATTTTTGTGAATATGTTCGGAAATCTCGTTACGGCAAAAATGGCGGGCAGATTCATTTGCGACCTGAAAATTACGATCTTCGAGTCTATGAAAAAGCTTTCCATGGATTTTTTTACGGGACGGCAGACCGGCGGTCTTATGACTCAGATCAATAACGATGCAAATTCGATATATTGGTTTTTTGTTGACGGGCTCTCGTATTATGCGGTGAGTATCGTACAAATTGTTGCTGCGGCTGTCATTATGTTTGCAATGAATCCTATTTTGGCAATTCTTTGCGTTGCAGTTTTGCCGCTTTTTTTCTATGTGACGGGCAGAGTAATCAAAAGAGAAAATTATTACCACGCAAGAAGCCACAATGCAAACAGGCGTATGAATTCAAGGCTCACCGATTCCTTCGGCGCGTTAAGAGTAATAAAGGCTTTTGCTAAAGAAAAAGATGAAAGCAGAAGATTCAGAACTGCGGCAGAGGGTGCTGCCGATGCTTCTCGTACGCTTACCATTTTTAATAATACTGCAATGCCTGCTTTAAGAACGCTTATGTACCTCTCCAATATTATTATTTGGTGCGTCGGCGGTTGGTTTGCCATTACAGGAAAAATTACGTACGGCTTTCTGACGGCATTTATTGCCTATGCTGCGCTTCTTAATAATCCTATGTATTCACTTGTGGACATGATAGACTTTTTCTCGGCCTGCGTGAACGCAATGCAGAGACTGTTTGAAATTTACGAGGCGGCACCGAGCGTCAAGGAAGCAAAGGAGCCTGTTATACTTCCCGAGGTGCGAGGAGATATCGAATTTAAAAACGTTACGTTCTCTTATGAGAAAAGTCGTAAAATAATAGACGACGTTTCGTTTAAGATATCTGCAGGGCAGCAGATAGGTATAGTAGGCCACTCGGGTGCGGGAAAAAGCACCATAGCTAATCTTTTGATAAGACTTTATGACGTTGACGGCGGCGAAATTTTGATAGACGGTGTTAACGTAAAGGATTTATCCTTTAAACAGCTTCGAGACAACGTGTGCATTGTGTCACAGGAAACGTATCTTTTCGAGGGTACTATTTACGAAAATATTGCTTATGCAAAGCCGGATGCCGCCAAAGCTGACGTTATAGCGGCTGCAAAGCTTGCCGGTGCTCACGAGTTTATTATAAAGCTGATAGAGGGTTATCAGACGAAGATTGGTGTCGGAAACAAAGAACTGTCAGGCGGCGAGCGACAGAGAATATCCATTGCACGTGCTATTCTGAAAAATCCGCGTATACTTATTTTGGACGAGGCGACTGCGGCAATGGATACCCGCACAGAGAGAGCAATTCAGGAGGCCATAGACAGCCTTTCCGAGGGCAGAACTACGATAATGATAGCGCACAGGTTGTCTACGCTTCGTAATGCGGACAATCTGATAGTCATTGAAAAGGGAAAGGTCGAAGAGTCCGGAACGCACCGTGAATTGATGGCAAAGGACGGTATTTTCAGAAAGCTGTACAATATGCAGCTTGAGGCTATGAGAAACGTTGTGGGAGAAGAATAATATGAACAAAAATAAAACAGAAAACGGAGTGTTTTTGGAAAACATAAAAGGCACGGTATATTATAACGACGGCAATGCACGTTTTATAAACAAAGACGGATATATTGTCTTAAAAACTTTAGACGAGGATGAGGGCGAAGAGCTGAGAGTTCTTTTGCACAGACTTTTTCCGTACGACGAGCCGAATGCGTACATATCCGTCCTTGATACGGAACAAAATGAAAAAGGAATCATACTGTCTCTTGATGATTTTACGGGAGAGTCCAGAGCGGCGCTTGAAAGCGAGCTTGCAAGGAAATATTACGTACAGAGAATAACCGGGGTTATTTCGGTTAAGGACAGGCACGGTTTTACATATTGGACCGTAAATACCGAAGACGGCAAGACTGAGTTTACGCTGCACGATACGTACCGCAGTATTTTCAGAATTGACGATGACAGATTGGTAATTACAGACGTTGACGGCAACCGCTATGCGATAGACAGCATTAAGGGCCTTGACGGTGTGAGCTATAAGAGGATAGAGTTATATTTATGAAAAAAAAGAAATTTGATAGGCTGCGCAAGAAACCCGAGGATATGCGTAGGGTGCTTTGTGCTTCGGGGCTTGATGAATCTGAGTCGGGCAAGGTGCTTGATGTTGCCGATTTTGACCTTGACAACGATAATAAAAAAATCGAGGGCACTGTGGCTGTTACTGAGAAGCTTATAGTGAGCCTTCATTTTGCGCGGGGCGAAAGGGAAAATGCGCCCAAAAAGCTCACCGTAATAAAGCTTTCCGACGTCGATAAGCTCGCCATGAGAAGCGAGTTTGGTGTTTGTGTGGCAGAAGCAGTTAAAAAGAACGGAGACGTTTGCATTATCGGCAGAGTAAATGCCAAGGATGCAAAGCATTTCATGAAATTTTTTAAGAGGGCGGAGCTTTTCTTAACGGATAAGACTGTTTATGACAGAAGAAAAGAAGAACCCCCGGTGAGATGTCCCAAGTGCGGAAAGCCTTTGAGACCGGGAAGTACCTCATGCGACAAATGCATTGACCGGTTTAAATTGATAAAAAGATTGCTTGGAATGGCGGCTCCTCACAAGAAAAGTATTATTTTTGTTACGATTGTATATTTTGTGACGGTAGGAATCAGCCTTGTCGAGCCTTATATAAACAGGCGGCTGGTTGATGAATACATAAATAATTCCGCGGCGTCACAGCTTGCCGCATCAGAGCCGCTTAAGGTTTTTATACCGTTTTTAATTACGGTGCTTATGCTTCTTGTTGCCTACGTGTTGACGTGGGTAATCGGCATGATAAGGAATCTGGTAATGATGAAAATGGGCTTGCAGGTAGTTGTAGATCTCAGAACCGAGCTTTACGACAAGGTTCAGGCAATGTCTCTTGCAGGTGTGTCAAAGAGAACCACGGGAGAGCTGATGAATCGAATATCTTACGATTCTTCAATGTTGCAAAATTTTATAAACTCCTGGATACCTAATTTTGTGGGACAGGTGCTTACTCTTATTGCAGTAAGCTGCGTGATAGTTTTTATTGACCCTGCATTATTGCTGATCTTCATATTACCGCTTGCGGTCACGCTCCCTGCGATAGCGGCGTTCCAAAAAAAAATTTACAAAATATACGGCAAGCAGTGGGAGGCATCCTCTAAGTCGGGTGCGGTGTTGCACGACATACTGTCGGGAATCCGTGTTGTGAAGGCTTTCGGTACGGAGGAAAAAGAGAGCCTTCGTTACAGTGAGGCGGCAGGAAAGGAACGTGACTTGTCTGTTCGCAATGAGGTGCTTTCTGCAAAATTACAGCCTTTTATCCGCTTTGGCTTGCTTCTTGGTAATTTCTTATTGCTTTACTACACAGGTAATAAGATATTGGGGGAAGAGCTTACGATAGGACAGGCTACGATAATATCCTCGTACGTGAATCTTGTATACGGGCCTCTTTGGTGGCTGGCAAACTTTCCGTGGTACTTTAACAGAACTCTTGTGTCTGCAAATCGAATTTTTGAGGTGCTTGACGAAAAGATTGACGTGGACGATAAAGAAAATTCCGTAGAGCGCGTTATTGAGGGTAACGTTACGTTTAAAAACGTTTGCTTTGGATACGATGAGACACAGCAGGTGCTTAAGAATATTAATCTTGAAATAAAGCCGGGCGAAATGATAGGCCTTGTCGGCAGATCGGGAGTAGGTAAGTCGACTTTTATCAATTTAATGATGCGCCTTTATGACGTTGAAAGCGGCTCTATAGAGATAGACGGGATAGATATTCGCGACTACTCGCAGGACTGCATACGAAGCCAGGTGGGTGTTGTTTTGCAGGAGACAATACTCTTTAGCGGAAGCCTTTACGATAATGTCGCCTACGCTAAGCCCTCGGCAACGAAGCAGGAGGTGCTTGCTGCATCGCGTGCGGCGGGCGTTCATGAATTTGCAATAAAGCTTCCCGACGGTTATAATACCCGTATCGGAGAGAAGGGCTATACACTTTCCGGCGGTGAACGTCAACGTGTAGCAATTGCAAGAGCTATTCTGAGAAATCCCAAGATATTGATACTCGATGAGGCAACCGCTTCTCTTGACACTGAAATTGAAAAACAAATTCAGGAGGCAATTGAATTTTTGGTTAAGGACAGAACTACCGTTGCCATCGCACACAGGCTTTCTACTTTAAGGAACGCTTCTAAAATAGTGGTCCTCGATAAAGGTGCTGTTGCCGAGGTCGGAACTCACGAGGAGCTTCTTCGCCGAAAGGGTATATATTACGAACTTGTTCTTGCACAGAGAAAGATGGCAGAGGGGAGACAACAGTGATTTCTCGGAGATTAGCTTGGATATCTCCTCGCAATCACAGTTGTCTCCTGTGGAGATTGCACAGCAGTTAGCGGTTACATAGAATTGCAGACAGCTGTGATTTCTCGGAGATTAGCTTGGATATCTCCTCGCAACCACAGTTGTCTCCTGTGGAGATTTCAAAGCATTTAGCGGTTACATAGAATTGCAGACAGCCGTGATTTCTCGGAGATTAGCTTGGATATCTCCTCGTAATCACAGTTGTCTCCTGTGGAGATTTCAAAGCA
>JAZPZG010000027.1:0-3260 GCA_045544575.1 Clostridia bacterium | reverse complement strand
ATTGCTCTTGACTATACTGCCTCTGCAGTTGAATTTAATCTCTGCTGTGAGGGTAAGGTTTCTGTTTCATTGTACGTAAAGACTTACGTGGGTCAGGCTCATAACCAGTCTGCAAATTTATTTGTGACGGTATTGGTTGACGGTGTAAAGCAAGGTACCAGAAAAGTTAACTGTCTTGAAAAAGGCTATAATGAGCTTGTTCTTGCGGAGAATCTTGCAAAAGGAACACATACGTTTGAAGTAATACGTCAAAGTGAAGCGGAATACGGCGAGATATATCTCACAAACGTCAAGTTCTGCGGCGAAGTGGATGCAAAGCCTGTTGAGAGCCATTTGTATATTGAAATTATCGGTGATTCCATAACCACAGGCTACGGAAATCTCTATCCTAACAATACGGACGGAGCGGTAGATCAGTTTGGAAATCCTCGCTCTGCTGTTTATGAGGACGGTACACAAGCTTATGCATATCTTGCAGCAAAGGCATTAGATGCAGACTACAGTATAGTAGCTCAGCAGGGAATAGGTGCTTCTGTTGGCTGGCAGCCTCATACAATGCTCGAAACTTATGAGAAGACCTGTTATCAGCTCGGAAGAAACGACAATTGGTCTTTTGACAGACAGCCTGATTTGGTTGTTATAAATCTTGGTACGAATGACTTTACGTGTCCTGACGGTGTGCTTAAGGGCGGTGAAGAGTTGCGTGACGGCTTTGTGAAGTTTATTAAGCTGGTGAGAAAGAAAAATCCCGATGCCAAAATACTTTGGGCACACGGCGGTGTAGACCCGCAGGCAGCTCCGTGGGTACAGGAGGCTGTAAAGAAGGCAGGCGGCGAGGCAAAGGGAATATATTGTTTTACGGACTTTGTTTGTAACATCGAAGGCGGTATAGGACATCCGATTGTCTCTGCACACGAACAAAACGCAGCCCTTCTTGTTAGTAAAATAAAAGAAATAATGGGAGAATCTTGATTTTGACGGAACCTATATATAACAGAGTTTGTGCGAAAATTGATCTCGATGCACTTGATAATAATATATCGGTGATAAAAAGCCGCATTCCTTCGGGTGTGCGGCTGCTTGCTGTTGTAAAGGCTGATGCGTACGGACACGGTGCTTTAAGAATTGCAGGGCATTTAAAGGATAAAGTCGATGCCTTTGGTGTTGCGAGCGTGGAAGAGGGAGCAGAGCTTCGTTGTGTTTCCGAAACCAAAACTTCTGCATTACCGTTGGGTGCGGGAAATAAGCCTATCCTGGTTTTGGGGTATACACCTCCTCAGTATTATAAAACGGCATTAGACCATGATATAACGCTCACTGTTTTTAATTATGACGATGCAGTATTGCTTTCGGAAGTTGCTTTGTCTGAAAATAAGATTGCAAAGGTGCATATTGCCGTTGATACGGGAATGTCAAGAATAGGTGTTTCTGCAGACGAAAAAGGTGCCGATATTGCTGCTCTTATATATAACCTACCTAATATATGCGTTGAGGGTGTGTTTTCTCATTATGCTACAGCCGATGCAGAGGATAAGAGTGTTGCACTTGCTCAAAAATCACTTTTTGAGAGCTTTTCAGAGCTTCTTTCAAAGCGTGGCATAAAGCCGGAACTTCGCCACATAAGCAACAGCGCAGCTATAATGGGAATGCCGGTTGCCTGCAATATGGTGCGTGCGGGGATAATTATGTACGGCTGTACACCCAACGGCAATATTCCGAGCAAAGATTTCAAATTTAAGCCATTGATGTCGCTTGTTGCACACGTTACAAACGTTTTTACCTTAGATAAGGGCAAGGGGATAAGCTACGGACATACCTTTATTGCCGAGAGGAAAATGAGAGTTGCAACTGTTGCAGTAGGATATGCAGACGGGTACTTAAGGTCGCTTTCAAACAAGGGAAGTGTTCTTATAAACGGAAAATATTGCAAGGTATTGGGACGTGTCTGCATGGACCAGTTGATGGTAGACGTAAGTGAGGCACCCGATACTAAAGTGGGCAGTGAAGCTGTATTGTTCGGTGCTTCGGATGATGAGAAGCTTTGGGTTGAGCAGGTGGCGACGGCCGCAGGTTCATTTAATTATGAGTTTGTCTGCGGTGTGAGCAGACGTGTACCGAGAGCCTATTTTATAAATGGCGAATGTAAAGAAATCGTAAGTTATTTATAAGCATCTTTTAGCATTGCTTGACAAATTTACCTTGACAATTTAAATTCAGCAATGCATATTATTAGTATGAATATATTATTCTTGGTCTGTGAGGGAAAACATGGGACTTTACAATGATGCAAAATTAATCGCTAAAAGAGACCCTGCGGCACGTAACGTGTTGGAGGTAATATTGCTTTACCCCGGCTTTAAAGCACTCCGTGACCACCGGATAGCTTCTTTCTTCTTGCGCCACAAAATGCCTTTTATCGCAAGATTTGTTTCGCAGTGTTCCAGCAAGAAAACCGGCATAGAAATTCACCCGGGCGCAACTATAGGCGACGGACTTTTTATTGACCACGGCCACGGCGTGGTAATAGGCGAAACTGCCGTTGTGGGAAATAATTGTACGATTTATCATCAGGTGACGCTTGGCGGTAACGGCCGTGAGAAACACTCAAAAAGGCATCCTACGGTAGGAAATAACGTTCTTATCGGTGCAGGTGCTAAAATACTCGGTCCTGTTACGATAGGGGATAATTCCATGATAGGCTCGGGCTCCGTGGTGCTTGGCGACGTACCTGCAAACTCTACGGTGACAGGCATCAAGGCACGTGTGATTAAGACCGACGGAGAAAGGATAGAGGCACCGTCTTTGCTTCTTGAGCATCAAAAGGTTATTGACCCTATCGCTCAGGAAATTGCACAGCTCCGCTTAGAACTTGAAAACAGCAACAAAAAGATTGCAGAGCTTGAAAGCAAGCTGTCGTGAATATTAATTTTATAAAGTATTTGGTTATCGGTAAAATTATCGGCGAGTTTTTTTGAAATCGTTGATATTTTGCCGATAATGTTTTATTACACAAAATAAAGAATGGTTTGGTGAGAGCACTAAAAAATTTTTTAAACTTTTTTAAAATTTTTTCAAAATAGGGCTTTACAAACCCGACAAATTCTGCTATAATCTTTTCTTGTTGGCGGGGTGTAGCTCAGTTTGGCTAGAGTGCTTGCTTGGGGTGCAAGAGGTCGCCTGTTCAAGTCAGGTCACTCCGACCACAAAAAGCGGATTACTTATTTGTAGTTCGCTTTTTTTAGTTGTATAAAATAAACTCT
>JAZPZG010000026.1:0-7573 GCA_045544575.1 Clostridia bacterium | reverse complement strand
CTTTTAACCGTAGACACTGCATCCTCGTCGAATTCTAATTTCTCGCCCGAGGCAGTAATAATGACAATCTTTCCGTCAATCTTTCCTTCAAGACTGCCCTCGTGCTTGCCGGCGCCCTTCTCGGCTTTGTAAAGACTTACCTCTACTTCCTCGCCTTTATACTTTTCAAAATCCCTTGCTGTTTTAAGCGGTCTGTCAAGTCCCGGTGAAGAAACCTCGAAAATGTAAGCACCTTTAATGGGATCCTCTGCATCTATCGCATCACTCACACTGTCATTAACAAGCTGGCAATCATCTATTGAAATCCCGCCGGGCTTATCAATATAAAGTCTCAGGTACCAAGACGGACCTTCCTTTACGTATTCTACCTCGACAAGCTCAATCCCAAGCGAGTCTATTATAGGAGCAACTATTTTTTCCACCGCCTGGACAACAACTTTTCCTCCTGCCAATTACATTACCTCTTTTCCTTTTAAGTAAAAACAAAAGAGCAGGTTTTTCGCTCCCGCTCTTTCTCCATACCAAATTCTTCAATTACCTCATTAATAATAACACTATTTCGCACATCCGTCAATAGCTTATAATTAATTTTTTATGCTTTCGCGTCAATCCATTCACATGCCGAAAGCGCCGCTGTTGCACCATCCGATACGGCAGTAGCAATCTGTCTGATTTTCTTAACTCTGCAGTCTCCTGCTGTGAAAACACCCTCCATAGACGTTTTGCAATCATTATCGGCGAGTACGTAGCCCCTTTCATCAAGCGCTGCAACTCCCTTAAACGCATCATTTGAAGGAACAAGCCCTACTGCCAGAAACACACCGTCTGCCGAAATTTCAGAAACCTTTTCAGTCTTAGAATCCTTTATTTTCAATCCCGTAAGTGTCTCTGTCCCCGTAAATTCCTCTACGGTAGAGCCGTAAATCACTTCAATATTGAATTTTGTTTCAACGAGTTCAGCAAGTCTCTTCTCACCTGTCAGAAAGTCAAGGTTCTGCACCACAGTTACCTTTGAAGACGTCTCAGAAAGCAATAATGCTTCCTGTAATGCAGAATTTCCTCCGCCGATTACCACAACGTGTTTGTCACGATAAAAAGCTCCGTCGCAAACCGCACAGAATGAAATTCCGTTTCCTATAAAGTCAGCTTCACCGTTTACTCCCAAAAGTCTATGCTTTACTCCTGCAGCAATGATAACCGCTTGCGCTTCATAGGAATCACAATCCGTAACAACTGTCTTTACAGATCCCCCCGCATCAATGCCGGTTACCTCCTCGTAAGCAAGCTCTGCGCCCTGCGCTATAACCTGATCAAGCATACGTGACGCAAGCTCATTGCCGCTGACGCTCTCAAAGCCGGGATAGTTTTCTATTTTAGGCGAAAAAGTCATCTGTCCGCCGAAATTCTCTTTTTCTATAATAAGCACGCTCTTTCCTGCTCTGCGTGCGTATATTGCCGCAGTAAGTCCCGCAGGACCGCCGCCAACGATAATTATATCGTACATATTATTCCTCCCAAAAGCAGTTGAAAAAACACGGTCGGGCTTCGCCGCCAAGTGTACATCAAACACTCAATTGC
Organism: Clostridia bacterium; assembly: GCA_045544575.1. Classification (GTDB taxonomy): domain Bacteria; phylum Bacillota; class Clostridia; order UBA1212; family UBA1212; genus RGIG8523. The sequence continues at coordinate 5,995 of JAZPZG010000026.1, read as the reverse complement.
CGCGGTCCCGACCGTCAGTATTAAAATTTACGCTTGAACTTTTTTGAGATATTCCTTGACACCGGGAATTCCGGCAAACTTTTCATATCCCGCACCGTCCTCAACAACAAGCGTAGGTGCCTGTCTGAGACCTAAGCTTGTAGCTAACTCCTTGTCATCCTCTACGTAGCGCTTATCATATTCAATGCCGGCTTCATCAAGGAACTTCATCGCAGCTTTACAGTTGGGGCAAGTCTTGGTCGCAAAAAGCATAACTTTAGCGTCACCCAAAGCATTTGCATTTACTGCTGCTACGGTTGCAGCCTTTGCCTCTTCCGGAGTCTTTGCGCTGCCGGAGGAAAACTTGTTTTCTTTAGCCTTCATAGCTTCTGCTATGTTGTAAACCTTACGCTCCTTGTATTCCTGAGACTTACCGTCGTTCCAGTTTTGAACAGGACGGTAATAACCGGTGATTCTGCTGTAAACCTCTGTCGGTGCACCGCACTCAGGGCAAGTAAACTTCTCGCCTGCAATATATCCGTGGCTCTTACATACAGAATACGTAGGAGAAAGCGTGTAGTAAGGAAGCTTGTAGTTCTCGGCAATCTTTCTTACAAGATTTGCGGCAGCCTGCCAATCGGGAAGCTTCTCACCTATAAAGCCGTGGAATACGGTTCCCGAGGTATAAAGTGTCTGGAGCTCATCCTGTATGTCAAGAGCTTCGAAAATATCCTCAGTATATCCGACAGGAAGATGTGAGCTGTTCGTATAATAAGGAGCATCGCCCTCTTTACCTGCCGTAATTATATCGGGATATCTCTTAAGGTCATGCTTTGCAAATCTGAAGGCAGTAGACTCTGCAGGAGTAGCCTCCAAGTTGTAAAGGTCACCGTACTGCTCCTGATAATCGGAAAGTCTTTCTCTCATGTGATTAAGAACTCTCTTAGTAAACTCCTGAGTCTTAGCGGCAGTCATATCTGCATTAATCCATTTAGCATTGAGACCTGCTTCGTTCATACCGACAAGACCGATTGTTGAGAAATGGTTATCAAACGTTCCCAAGTAGCGCTTTGTGTAAGGATAAAGACCTTCGTTGAGCAACTTTGTGATAACCGTACGCTTAATCTTAAGTGATCTTGCAGAAAGGTCCATAAGTCTGTCAAGGCGCGCAAAGAACTCTTCTTCATTTGCGGAGAGATATGCAATTCTGGGCATGTTAATGGTAACAACACCTACAGAACCCGTGCTCTCGCCTGAACCGAAGAAACCGCCGGATTTCTTACGAAGCTCTCTTAAATCAAGACGCAGACGGCAGCACATTGAACGAACGTCACTGGGCTCCATATCACTGTTAATGTAGTTTGAGAAATAAGGTGTGCCGTACTTGCTCGTCATCTCAAAGAGAAGCATATTGTTCTCTGTAGCAGACCAATCGAAGTTTGAAGTAATGGAGTATGTGGGGATAGGATACTGGAATCCTCTGCCGTTGGCATCGCCCTCGATCATAATCTCGATAAACGCCTTGTTAACCATATCCATTTCCTTCTTACATTCACCATAGGTGAAATCCATCTCCTTGCCGCCGATAATACAAGGCTGATCGGCAAGGTCAGCAGGAACGGTCCAGTCAAGTGTAATATTTGAGAAAGGAGCCTGTGTTCCCCAACGAGAAGGCGTATTAACACCGAAAATAAATGATTCAAGACACTTTTTAACCTGGTCGTACGTGAGGTTGTCATACTTTACAAAAGGAGCAAGGTAGGTATCAAAAGAAGAAAATGCCTGTGCGCCTGCCCACTCGTTCTGCATAATACCGAGGAAGTTTACCATCTGATTACAAAGAGTCGCAAGGTGCTTTGCGGGTGCAGAAGTAATCTTTCCGGTAACACCGCCGAGACCTTCCTTTATAAGCTGCTTCAAAGACCAACCTGCACAGTAGCCTGTAAGCATGGACAGATCATGAATGTGAATGTCGGCATTTCTGTGAGCCTCTGCAATTTCATTGTCATAAACCTCGGAAAGCCAGTAGTTTGCGGTAATGGCACCGGAGTTACTCAAAATAAGACCGCCTACCGAATAAGTAACGGTAGAGTTTTCTTTAACACGCCAGTCATTTATTTTAAGATAGTCATCAACGATGGTCTTGTAGTCAACAAGAGTTCCCTTAACGTTTCTGAGCTTCTCTCTCTGACGACGATAAAGGATATAAGCCTTGGCAACGTCCGCATAACCTGCCTGAATAAGCACGGCCTCAACGCTGTCCTGAATATCCTCTACGGCAATAAGATCATCTTTAACCTTATCCGCAAAAGCTGCCGTAACCTTAAGGGCAAGAAAATCTATAATGCTCTGATTTGTATTTGTCTCACAAGCTTCAAAAGCAAGCTGAATGGCTCCCGTAATCTTACTGATATCAAAATCTACGACCTTGTTATCTCTTTTTTTAACTCTGTACATAAAAACTCCCCTTTACTTATTTTTTCTGCTATGTATTTCTCCCGGCAATCTATGATTGCAATATTATCCTTCGCAGTGAGACAATAATAACATACGTAAATAGGACTGTCAATAGCATTTATCAATATTTTGTTGTTTTTTAAAAATTTTTAAAAAATAAAGCACAAGATATAGTGCTCAATGTATTCACGCACAAGATGTGGCACGATGCTGAAAAAAGCCCCTGTCTCATAGGAGAACAGAGGCTTTTCAACTTCGTTAACAGTCAGTTACTTATCCTATCGGGTAAAGCTCTGCATTTACTAAATATCTTCTTAAAGCAACGACGTCTGCCATGTTAATTTTACCATCACCGGTAACGTCGGCAACGTTTTCAGCCGAAAGCGGATAAACTTCACTGTTTACTAAATACCTTCTGAGCGCAACAACGTCTGCCATGTTTACCTTTCCATCGGCATTAACATCAGCAAGAACAGCCTCTGCCCAAACTGCATAAAGCAAAATATCCTCCGTCACCGTAAATTCACTGCCTCTTTCATACAAAGCACTTTCTGCTTCTGCATCAAGAGCCCAGCCTGTGCATACGTAGCCCTGCTTCTCTGCCAAAGGTAACGTAAATGAATTTCCGTTATGTGTAATGAGATACTCATTCTCCAAACTTCCGCCGTTTCCGTCTAACGAAATCTTATTAAAAGTTACGTAGTACGTATCTGATAAGTTTCCATATTCATCCATAACGACAATATAATATGTTCCCTCAGCCGTCACTTGAATCATCAGTGACATCTCAGAGGTCTCAATAAAGCTGTTCTCCGTATAATCAGAGGACATTCCCCAATAATACCCTTTTACAGCGGTATCCTCGATAAATTCAAGTTTGATATTCTGAACCTCGGCAGGTCCGTTTGCATCCGCATAAATCGATACCGAAGGCTTAATACTGTCATAATATATTTTAGCCTGATACAAGTACTTGGTCTCAGCATCATAATTCGGAGTATTATATAAATCGCAGATAAAATATTTGTCCTCATACTTAAATCCGTATATTGAAAAGCACTCTCCCGCAGACAAATCCGGTTCAAAAACTTTTTCAGCAATTTTTAATACGGGATCAAAACTGTACACGGCCTCAGAAGAACTGAAAAACAAAGTGTTTCCGTCACTGCTTAATCTGGAAAAATTTCCTACCCACCAGCCGCCACCGGTCGTCTTCCAAACGTCGCTCACACTGTATAAGCTTTGTCTGTCATCGTAACGATTAATAGTCTCGTTTTCGCTGTCAATATAGTAAATATCATCTCCTACAAGCTGAAAAGCGGTCTCAGATGATTGCCAAAAATAATTATCGTATGTTGTATCATTAAGAGTCATGTCGTAGTCATTTGCCATATGGTCATTAGCATACAGAGCTCCGCTCGACAGCATAAAATTAGTATGATTAACTCTTCCCGTAATATCTCTTACCGGATCGTCAAACGTAACGTCGACGTAATATTTCTTTCCGTTAATGGTAACAATATTCCATGCATGATTAAGAGCCTGTGAACTGCAAACAGAGGACTCTATTCCAACCAACGACAACAGATACATGTATGTTTCCGCATATCCCTGGCAAACGGCAACTTGATTTGCCAAAACGCCGTACATTGTATAACTTTCCTTAGGCAGAGTGCCTTGCAAAAAATTATCGTAGTCATATTCACACCACACTGCAATTCTGTCATGTATGAGAAGAGCCTTCTCGAGGTCTGAAAGAGAGTCGTTTCCTTTAATACCATCAAGCAACTTATCCGCTGTCTTCACGCAAGCATCGTGCATAACCGCATACTCTCCCGCAGAAAAGTTGTAGGCCGGCTCAATCGTATAAAAAAAGTTATTCCTGCTCGTCACCGAAAGGTAGTTTACGTGAAACGCTTCGGGCATCTGGTCCCAAATCCAATCAACCAAAAGCTGTTGATTTTCAGCAGAATACTCAAAATTAAACTTTGATATGTTTATAGAGCTTGTACATTTAACAAGCTCTTCCCGAATGTATTCCTTCAGTGCCTGCAAAGATAAATCGCCTTCTGTTTTTTCAATCTCTGCAGAATTGGATGAATACATTTGCTTAGGCGCAAGCAAAATTTTATTATCACTGACTTCAAGTGCAACGATTGACTCATCTGCACCGTTTTCAGGCTCTGACGCAACTACAGGAAAGGTAATTGCCGACAGGGAAAGTATCGCTGCCATAAAAAACGATAATACTTTTCTCCAAACAATTATTTTTTTCATAATTATCTCCATTCTTTATAAAACTACATCAGTATAATTATTATCGATAACAGTATTGTATTATTTTTTTCATTAAAAATCAATTCCTTTTAATGAATAAAACCAGTAAAAGTCTGCCGCCCCAATATCGAGGCGTCAGACTCTCCGTATTAATTTATTAAATATCAATACTTTCAGGACAATAGCTCACGTCGGGTCAAAATTACAGAGGATATTTTTCAGAGTTAACAAGATACCTTCTGATATAGACAACATCTGCCATATTTACTTTGCCGTCTATATTTACATCCGATGCCTTAAAGTCAATTGTGTACTTATCGGAGTTAACAAGATATCTTCTGATTGCTACAACGTCAGCCATATTTACCTTGCCGTCTCTGTTCGCATCACCCAGCATATAACCGGAATCCTCAACAGGTGAAACATCCAACACTTTAAGCAATACATAACCGTTGCTTGAATCATCGAGCTTTATCTTGCCCCAATACCTGCCGTTTTCTTCAATGACCTCAGTAACCTCAAAAATTTCTTGTGCACCGAGACTTGATCCCGTAGACTCGCCGCCGGGAACATTGAAAATGTCAAGGTCGTTATCTCCCACCTTGTAAACTCCGGGAATCTTATAATACTCGCCCGGATCCTCAGTAGGCATCTCCGTAGGTTCGTTCGTCGGAACATCCGATGCCACCGATCCTGTTACAGTAATAACTGATGTTAAATTGCTAAAATCAAACTCATTAAGCTCATCATCAGATACAGACAATCTCTCTATCGTTATACCGTAATCACCCGGAGCTGCATCAGCATCAATTTTTACATTAAGAGTAAGGACAACTCCGTTAATGTCCAGACCCTTTGCCTGGTACGCAGAACCGCCAAAACCAGCAGCTGTGATATTGAAAAAGTCTGATGCAAACGCATCTGCTGTTCCAAGCTCATAATCCGTAAGAGTTATTCCATCAGGCACTAAAATTGAAATTTGAATACCTGTAACATTTGACGCAAATCCCGATGCAAACAGCATAATAGTAACCGTTTCTCCGGGAGCTCCTTCGGCACCTAATAGCGTCAACATTCCGACAGGGGGCTTCTCGGTAGGCTTTTCAGTAGGAACCGCTGTAGGAACTTCCGTGGGTACTGCGGTGGGAACTTCCGTCGGTTTTGCGGTAGGTACTGCTGTCGCGGGTACCTCGGTAGGTTCTTCTGTAGGAACCTCTGTGGGTACTGCGGTGGGAACTTCCGTGGGTACTGTGGTAGGAGCTTCTGTAGGCTTCTCAGTAGG
>JAZPZG010000025.1:0-7871 GCA_045544575.1 Clostridia bacterium | reverse complement strand
GAAAAAGAAAAGGAGCACGCTGCAAAAGCTATTGAGTGCGGCTATTTGTATCGCGACGGAGATATGCTTTATACCAAAATTCTTGTAAATGCGCTTTCTGATAGAGATAGACTATTTGATATCAGTAATGCTTTGCAGAATGGATATTTCGATGCCGATGCTGAAATTGTTGCAGCGAAGGTTGCAGAACTTATCAAAAAGTCTGTTCCCGATTATCTTCTCGGAGAATGGAGACTAGCGAACAACCTTGCGAGTATGCCGATTCTTGACGCAGTTGTTGAATGTCTTATAGAAAAAGGCGTATTAACACCTCCCGAGGACGGTATTGGTGCAGAGGGTTGTTGGATGAGTGTAGAAAAGTAAAGTGGAGACCTCCGAGAGTAACCGTTAATGCTACTCTCGGAGGTCTGTTGTTTGTGATTTATTCTTCGTACACCAACACAACGGGCGGACAACAGTAATCTACATCCTTTAGATGCAATCCGTTATCATACGCTTCACGTACAATGGACATAACAAAATAAGCAGTTGCTTCCATGTATCTGAAAAGCTTGGGAACAGATGTTAGGTGTTTGGGAATAGGGGTTTTCAAAGAAGTAATAAAAGTAGTAAATTCTTCTCCTATCACCTCTTTTATTTCTTCGGTCGCATTTTTAATCAATGCACACATTTCATCATAATCGGTTTTCTTCAATACGGGGATCTTGACGCATAACTTATCCTCTGTGCGTCCTATTACCCCAAACTGTTCAAGGGTGGGGATATAAGAAATAAAATCGTTCGGGATATCCGATGTTTCAAGTGAAATGCCGTCGTAGATACTCCACAATAGCGGAATAATATGCTTAAAATACAGTTCATATGCGCCACCGAAACGATGAGGGCTATCCCATAGCGTGGTGTCAAATTCATAAAAGCGGATACGCTTTGTTCGTCCGACGGATACTGCTTCCGATGTGCGATGACCTCCATGTATGCAGTACTCAGACGCATCCATGTACTCCTTTGTATTATATCCGGCATCAAAGGCTATTGCTTGAGCAAACCACCAACCGCCGTCTTTTCGCTTCGGAAACCTGGGAGACTCAATCTTGCCGGTTCCAAAATGCTGGAAATCTTGTAACGCCTTCAAAATGGCATATCTGTCAAGCTTTGTCCTTTCCTCACTATCCATACTTTTTACGAAATCCATTTTGGAAATCTTATCGGACATTTTTTCGACAATGCTCCATACAGTACCAAACTGCTTGTGTGCAAAATTTTTCTGTGATTCGAAATTTTTTAGAATATCCTGCGCCTTACTGATAATGAAATCGGAATATACCTTGCCGCTATCCATCTGTATCATCAGCTCGCCATCTATGAGCTTTTTGACGATCGGCTCAATGTAAGCAGCAGGGATACCGATTGCTTTGGAAAGGTCACTGATTGTTATGGGCTTATCATATGCAAGAATCAAAAGATTTTGTGCAATCAAATCCCCTTCTACAAGGGATATAGGCTCTCCCTTGAGTCCATCCGAGCCACCAAAAGAAAGATTTAATCTTCCGGGCAAATAGTTTTCTCTTGTTTCCATAGTTTCAAGTCCTTTCTTCATCTGACTACGACCAGTGGACAAACGGCTTTTCACGGTGCCTTCAGGGATATTAAGCCCCTCGGCAATGTCCGCAATACTTTGACTTCCATAATAAAAGCGGATCATAACTTCACGCGTAATATACGCAAGATGATTTAGTTCCTTTCGGATTTTTGCCGCTTCTTCCGAAGAAAGATATTCCCCGGTTTCTTCTTCCGAAATATCGAATCCTTCATCTAAACACACTGTGATTGGAGAACGGTATTTCTTACGGAGATTATCATTATGCTTATGGTAAAGTGTGTTAACAAGCCAGGTTTTGGGATGCTGTATTGTTCCACCGCTGTGTATATAGGCAAAAGCTGCAAGCATAGTGTCACCCACAAGGTCTTCAGCATCAACCTGCGAATTGCATTTTGATGCCGCAAGTCGCATCAGATAATCATAATACTGAATGATTTCATCGTTTGTCATATTTCGTCCTGCTTTCCGGAATGCATTTGAACGTTCACCCATATAGTCGTAATAAGTCGTTTTTGGTTCGGACTTAAATTAAGATATTGTTATTATATCATAAACTTGTTACAGAATATCTTATTTTCTTGAGATTCTCTCTGAAATTCACGAGTTTTACGAGTATGAAAAAGTTAAACGCCATCATCCTCGCACTTTGCTCCACAAAGTAATTATTAAAAAGACGGTGATCAAATTTGATCACCGTCCTTTGGTCATATTCGTTTCAATAGATTTTCGTTATGAAAAAGTCCTCGTCGGGAACGAAAGCCCCTTCCAGCTTGTGGAAACCGTAAAGTTCTTTGCCGTTGGCTGTTCTTGAGTTGTCAGTCGTTATATCCACATTCCACCAAGCTCCATCATAGTACACGCGGTTCCAAGTGTGCCGAGCCGCACTGTCTTTATAGGATACACCGTCAACGGCATAGCAAGGGATATTTTGACTGCGGCAGAACGCGACAAACAGGTGCGCGAAATCAAAGCAAAGACCTTGTTTGGTTCGCAGTGTCTTGCGAACATCAAAGTATTGAAATAAGGGGTCTGCTTCATAATCGTACTCACAGTTCGATATGATCCACTCGTAGAACGCCTGAACCTTTTCCACGTCGGTTTCACAATCGGCACAAATTTCGTCAGCAAGTTCTTCCGTTTGTGTATCCCACAGGGTATCTCTGCCGTTGGAAAGATATGGGGCTTTCGGTTTGAAAACGAAATTATATGAGGACAACAGCAAAACAACAGTAAATGCCGATACCGCCAAAACACAAATTTTCGTCAGCGGTTTATCCTTACCGGAACTATTATCGACAATACCAAAGTACATCATTTCGATAGATGTTACCACAAACGTCAGCAACGGCAGTAGTCTGCGGCAGGAAAGAGCGCTAACAATACTCATTAGCATGACGAAGAATAGGACAATAAGCATGACTGCACGCATAGGCGTTGACCGTATTTTCAGGACGAAAAACAAGGTCGGCAGTGCTGATAGCAAATAGAACGTCAACAGAATTGGCGAAATCACAAAAAAGTCTTTCAGGTATAAACCGAGTAACAGGTTATATGTAAGTACGATAGCAAAGAAAATGATTCTTAATCTTGTGTTGGTTTTAGATGTTTTTGTCGTCTTCATTTCAAAATCTCCTTTATGTACGAAAATTCATTGAAACGAAGAAGTGGCAGTACAGAGCAAAACACTCTGTACTGCCACAAACAAAGGCTATTTAACATCTTTTAAGAAAACAACAAACCCGAACGTTTCACCGATTGGTAAAAGGTTCGGGTTTGAATGCTTTGGTGCGGATGACAGGACTTGAACCTGCACACCGGAGGCAATGGAACCTAAATCCATCGTGTCTGCCAATTCCACCACATCCGCAAAAATAAAATAATCAACAGCGGGGGAGTGTTTGTTTTCCCGAACCGTCGAGACTGATTTTAGCACAAAAAACTTTTCATTGCAAGGTTAATTTGTCAAAATAAAAAAAGTACTTGCTTTATTATAAAATAAATGCTACAATATAGCTTGTCAGTTCTATGGAGGTGCATTTAAGTGGTAGCTTTAAAAATTATATTAGGAATTATTTATCTCTTGGTTTGTGTTGCTTTGGTTGTTGTGACACTTCTTCAGGATTCTAAGCAAGACGGTGTTGCTGCGTTGGGCGGCCAGTCAGAGTCATTTTTCAGCAAGAATAAAGGCGGTACGAAGGAGGCTTTCTTGTCTAAGCTTACTGTTCTTCTCGGTATTGCTTTTGCTGTTATTGCAGTTGCTCTTACAGCTGTTTTAGCTCTTTGATTTAATTGCTGAAGTTTTGATGTTGTTTTTCATGCGGCCGTGAGTTTCACGGTCGTTTTTGTATATTCTTAGGATAAAAGGAGCAAGCTATTGCTATGAAGAATAAAAGCGGTGAACGAATTAAAGGAACAATAAGAATAAACGCTAAAGGCTTCGGTTTTATCACACCGGATGCTGAGTTTGGTTTTTCTCAGGACGTTTATGTTTCGGCAGATGACGTAGGCGGTGCGCTGAGCGGCGACCGTGTTTTAGCAGAGATCGTACGAGTTGCCGATGCGAGAAGAAGCGGTGTAAGAGGAAATTCCAAAGATGAAAAAAAGTACGAGGCGCGAGTTCTTAAAATAGAAGAAAAAGGAAAGCATATTTATTCGGGCGTTGTTTACGAAACAGGCAAAGGCTTTTTTGTAGAGGCGAACGGTCTTCGTTACGACGGTAAAATTCGTCTTGCGGGTGATTTAACTGCCGTTTCTTCCAACGACGTTGTAGTGTTTGAACTTTATAAGATGCCTGAAATCTACAAAATACACGGGCGTGATGCAGACGGTGAGGCAAGGGTTCTGCAAGTTATAGGAAAGTCTGACGAAGCAGGTGCAGATATAAGTGCGATTGTTGCGGCAAGAGGCATTAATTCAGCTTTTCCGCAGGAGGTCATCGAGGAAAGTGAACAGTTACCCGAAAAGCTTAACGAAAAAGAAATTGCAGAAGAGCTGAAAAGAGGGCGCCGTGATTTAAGAGAATTAAGTATTGTCACTATAGATTCTGCAGAGACCAAGGACGTTGATGACGGTGTTTCCATAAGTATGAATGAAAAGGGTAATTACGTGCTTGGTGTTCATATAGCAGACGTTACGCATTATGTAAAAGAGGGCAGTCCTCTTGACAAGGAAGCACGAAACAGGGGAACGAGCGTGTATCTTGCAGACCGTGTTATTCCGATGCTTCCCAGAAAGCTCTCAAACGGTATCTGCAGTCTTAATACGGGCGTAGACCGATTTGCTCTTTCCGTTATAATGGAGATTAACGGTGAGGGCACCGTTTTGTCGCATGAAATATTTGAGAGTGTCATAAACGTAAAATACAAAATTACTTACGAACAGCTATACAAGCTTTTGGACGAAGGAGAGCCTACACTTAAGGAGCAGTACAGGTCGCATATTCAGGAACTCAGTCTTATGCGTATTCTTGCGGGAGTACTGAGAAGAAACAGGCTTGCTGCAGGCGCCATTGAGTTTTATTTTCCGGAGACCCGTGTAAAGCTTGATGATAGCGGCAAGGCTGTTGAAATTTCCGAGTACACACTTACCTTTGCAAATAATATCATCGAAGAGTTTATGCTTGTATGTAACGAAACAGTGGCTGAGACCTATTATTGGCAGAAGGTTCCGTTTATGTACAGAGTGCATGAAGCTCCTTCTCCCGACAGAATAGAGGAGTTTTCACGAATAGTACAGAACCTGGGCTTTAGACTTAAAAAGGACAGAAACGGAAATGTGACACCTCAGAATTACCAAGAACTTATGCATGCAGCGGAAGGTCATCCTTTCTCGGGCGTAATAAGTCTGCTTGCTTTAAGGTCGATGCAAAAGGCAGCTTATATGGGAGAAAACAGGGGTCATTTCGGGTTGGCTTTTGACTTTTATACTCATTTTACTTCACCCATCAGGCGTTATCCCGATCTTTTTATACACCGTATTATTAAGCTTATTATTTCGAATAAGCTTGATGACGTTGAAACGTATTACCGTAATCTTTTACCCGATCTCTCAAAAGCCTGTTCTGCCGCAGAACGTAACGCGGAGGAAGCGGAGCGTGAGAGTATAGATTTAAAAGTTACCGAGTATATGAGCCAATATATAGGCGAGATTTTTACAGGTGTTGTTTCGGGAGTAACTTCTTTCGGCATATTTGTACGTCTCCCAAACAGTGCTGAGGGGCTTATCAGATATGAGTCGTTTTTAAACGATTACTTTGACTATAACCCGGACAGGCTTCAAGCGCGCAGTGAAAGAACGGGCAAGATTATTAAAATCGGTGATGTGATTGACGTTGCGGTTGTTGCGTGTGACGTTCTGATGCGGAAAATTGAATTTATACCGGTTGATGAATACACGAAAAAGCACGGAATAAGTCTTAAATCAGCTCCGAATAAAAGTCGTGCGGCTGCTCCGGGGCGTGTAAGAACAGTAAAACAGCCCGCAAAGCGCACGAAAAAAGCTAATAAACGCTTTCCTGTAAAGATGAAAAAATCAAGGCGCGGCGGCAAGAGAAGATAAAAGCATAAATTTATACAATATTAATAAAATATTTATCAAAAAAGAATTGTATTTTTACCAAATAAAGGTTAAAATACAAAATGACATTTTACCATTTTTAAGGAGTTGATATAATGTTTGAGCTTGATCAGTACAGTGCTGAACTGGTTAATTTGCAAAAAAGTTTATACGATTTGAGGGATTCACTTTGACACGGAGGGCATGTCAAACAAGATAGAAGAACTCGAAAATAAGGCTTCAGAGCCCGATTTTTGGAATGATGCCGAAAGATCACAGATTGTTCTTAAGGAGCTCAAGGTTTTAAAGGATAAGCTGGGTAAGTTTGACAGCTTGGAATCCTTGTATGAGGAAATTGAGCTTATGATAATGATAGGCAACGAAGAAAACGACCTCTCTGTTGTTGAAAGCGTTGCGGAAACACTTGAAAAGTTTAAGGAAGAGCTTACTGTTCTTCGCCTTGAAACTCTGCTTACCGGTGAATATGATGCAAATAATGCTATTCTTTCCATTCACCCGGGTGCCGGAGGTACGGAGTCGCAGGATTGGGCACAGATGCTCATGCGTATGTACACAAGATGGGGCGAAAACCACGGATACGAGGTTAAGCTTATTGACTTCCTTGACGGTGATGAAGCAGGTATAAAGAGTGCGGTTTTACAGTTTAACGGTATAAACGCATATGGCTTTTTGAAAAGTGAACACGGTGTTCACCGACTTGTCAGAATTTCGCCTTTTGACTCTGCGGGAAGGCGTCACACCTCGTTTACGTCGGTTGAGGTAATGCCTGAAATCGATGATACGATTGTAATTGATATAAAGCCCGATGACCTGGATATCAGCTATTTCAGAGCCAGCGGAGCAGGCGGTCAGCATATCAATAAAACCGACTCTGCGTGCCGTATTGTCCATAAACCTACGAATATCATGGTTTCCTGCCAGACAGAGCGCTCGCAGCTGCAGAACCGCGAGACTGCCATGAAAATGCTTAAATCAAAGCTTTTCGAAATTAAGAGACAGGAAAACGTTGAAAAGATATCTGATATCAAAGGCGTACAAAAAGAAATTGCTTGGGGAAGTCAGATCAGGTCGTACGTGTTCTGTCCGTATACGCTTGTAAAAGACCACCGTACAAGCTACGAGGAAACAGTTGTACAAAAAGTAATGGACGGTGGACTTGACGGCTTTATCAACGCATTCCTTGCAAACGAGTTTAATTCAAACAAGTAATTTACATTGACGTAATTGCGGCGGCGAGGGAGACCGGTTTTCCGAAGCCGCCCGTTGCTTTTGTGAAGAAATATTTTATGATACGATTGGAGCATGGTTGTGGGATACAATTTTTTTGCATTTGTAAACAGAATGAAATATATACAGCGTTGGGGTCTTATGCGAAGCAATATTTCCGAAAATCTTCAGGAGCATTGCTTGCAGACAGCGATGATTACGCATATTCTTGTTGCTGTTGAAAATAAATTTTACGGCGGTGTTCTTGATGCTGAAAAGGCGTGTTTATACGCTCTTTATCATGATGCAACCGAAATTATTACGGGTGATTTACCTACACCGATTAAGTATTTTAACGAGGCGCTCCGAGAGGATTACAAAAAAGTAGAGCAGATGGCTGCTGAAAAACTCGTAAAAATGCTTCCGGAGGAGTTTCAAGCAGATTTTGAAAAAATTATCGGATATGAAGAAATGGACCCTGAGTACAAGC
>JAZPZG010000024.1:0-6501 GCA_045544575.1 Clostridia bacterium | reverse complement strand
AAGACCGCTTGGCCTCCGACTTACCTCCTTTCCTTTCTGCTGAAGTTGTAAGCGGCGGAGAAGTCGTTTTGAATACCGACGTCAGCGAGAAAAACGGTGATTTTTCAGCTTACCGCATGAATGAGCGTATACAAAAGGTTCAGCGCTATTCATTCCAGAGAAATTTTGCGGAAGCGTACGATTATAAGAACAAAACCGATTTTACAAAGCCTCTTAAGCTTTCTCTTGCGGACAAGGAAGAAAAGATATTTATAGAAAGAGGTATCTTCTACCCCGAGTACGAGAGAGAAGATGCTGAAAATATTATTTGCAGAGGAACTGTCGGTGTATCCGAAAAGGAACAGTATTTTCTTGACCGTGCACTTTGCAATATAGGACCTCAACTTAAGGGCTTTAAAATTGAAGAACTTGACGTTTGCACCGCTTGGGAGGGAGAGAAGCTTGATTTTACTGCAGACAGCTACGACGTAATTCCTGCAGGCAGAGGCAAAAGTATTAATCTTCCGAAGGACGGCTTTGCGGTTTACCAAATGGAGAGGAATCTCAGCGGACTTATCGGTCTTACCGTTGAGCTTGAAGAAGATGCCACGGTTTATGCATTGTTTGACGAGATATTGGAAGACGGCGATGCTAATAAAGTAAACTTTTTAAGACTTGGTATTTCAAGTGTTGTAATGTGGAAGCTTCCTGCGGGAAAACACACTTTGCTTACTTATGAGCCGTATGTTTACAAGTATATAAGAATTGCCGTAATGGGAAGTGCTTCCGTTGTTTCCGACGTTCATTTAAGACGTGTGGGCTTCTATATGCCCGAGAGAAAGGTAAAAAGCGATAATCCCAGGATTAAAGCGGTTTTTGACGCTGCGATTGAGACTTTCAGACAGAACGTGTGTGACGTTTATATGGACTGTGCTTCAAGAGAACGCGGCGGTTGGCTTGGTGACAGCTTCTTTACTTCGAGAACAGAGCGTGTTCTTACGGGAAAATCGGAGGTGGAGAGAAACTTCCTCGAAAACTTCCTGCAGCCCGAGAGCTTTAAGTGCTTGCCTGACGGTATGGTACCGATGTGTTATCCCGGTGACCACTACGACGGAAACTATTTGCCTAACTGGGCAATGTGGTTTGTATTTGAGCTTGAAGAGTACTATTTGAGAACGGGCGATCAGGAGCTTATTGACAAGGCGAAGGATAAGGTCTACAAGCTGTTTAATACGTATTTCAGCAAATACGAAAACGAGGACGGACTTCTTGCTAAGCTTGAAGGCTGGATATTCCTTGAATGGTCTAAGACAAGTGAACTCGTTCAGGATATAAACTATCCCACTAATATGCTTTATGCAAAGATGAAAAAGGTTGCAGGCAGACTGTATAATGATCCCGAACTCATTGCACAGGGTGAGAAGCTTGCCGAGGTTATCAGACAAAAATCTTTCACGGGTACGTTTTTCTGTGATAATTCCGTTTATAACGATGAAGGAGTTGCCGTGCTTTCGGGTGAGTGTACCGAGGCTTGTCAATATTATGCTTTCCACACGGGTGTTGCGACACCGGAGCTTTATCCTGAGCTTTGGAACACACTTATGACGGACTTCGGACCGCAGAGAAGACAGACCGGAAAATACCCTGAAATTTATTTTGCAAACGTGCTTCTCGGAAATTATCTGCGTCTTGATTTGCTTGTTGATTACGGCTACGAGGATGAGCTGCTTAACAACATCGAAGAATACCTTTATTATATGGCTGAAAAAACAGGTACGCTTTGGGAGAATGACACTACCATTGCAAGCTGCAGCCACGGATTTGCTTCACACGTTATTTATTGGCTTGATAAGCTGGGTATGATTGAATAATCAAAATAAATATTTACATATTGGTTTGAGGAGGCGATTTAATGAGGACATTTAAGAGCTTTGTTGCTTTTTTATTGACGGCAGTTCTTGTTTTGACCGGTGCTCCGCTTTGCGGAATAAATGCCGAAGGTACTGAGTTTGAAGTGCTTGAGACTGATGACGGCTTTGCATATACTGTTACAGACGGAAAGGCGTCTATTGTAGATTATACCGGAAAAGAAGTTGAGTTGGTTATTCCGTCAACTGTAGATGGAATCCCCGTCGAGGCGATAACAGAGTATGCTTTTGATTCTTGTTTGGTCGAGAAAGTTACGGTTTCCGAGGGTATACAAGTAATCAGCCCCTTTGCTTTTTCGTACGCTGAACAGCTTACGGCAGTACAACTTCCCGACAGCCTTAAATCAATAGGCAACGATGCTTTTATTGGGTGTAGAAAGCTTGAAAGCGTTATCATTCCAAAAGGCGTTGACGAAATTTCGGGAAATCCTTTTACATATTGCACTATTAAAGATATTTCGGTGGATTCGGGAAATACCGTGTTCTGCGCTGCAGACGGCTGCTTGATGAATAAAAACACTCATGAGCTTGTGACGGGAACTATCGAGGGGATAATTCCGGAAAACACATTGGTTATAGGCAGGGGAGCGTTTGAGGGGTATGCTGCGATAGAGAAGGTTGTAATACCTGAGGGTGTTACGGAGATAGGTTCTTTTGCATTTGATGAATGTTATTCACTCTGTGAGATAGAGTTCTCTTCCACCGTAGAAGTAATAGGCCAGTCGGCCTTCAGATCTTGCGATGCTCTTTCGAAAGTAAACTTTTGTGAAGGTCTCAAGATCATTGATGACTATGCATTTGATTCATGCACGCTTAATGAACTAGAGATTCCCGCCGGTGTTATCAATATAAGTTCTTGTGCCTTCAGTTGCAACACCGCCTTGGAAAAAATTACGGTGAGCGAGGGAAACAGCGTATATTATTCCTCGGGGAACTGTGTTTTGACTAAGGAAGATGACACTTTGGTATTAGGATGTAAGAAAAGCGTTATTCCGTCAAACTGTAAAGCTATAGGGAATTGTGCCTTTGCTTTTGTGGAGATTGAGGGTAAGATTGTTATTCCGGATGGAGTTTCAAGCATAGGCGAAGGAGCTTTTCAAAACTGTATATTCATAACAGATATTGTTATTCCCGATAGTGTTAAGTCTATAGGTGGATGGGCGTTCGGCGGTTGTACAAGCTTGACATTTGTTTCTGTTCCATCAGGAGTTGAGATATTATCTTACGGTATGTTTTTTGACTGTTCTTCACTTTTATGTGTAGAGCTTCCAAAGTCTGTAAAGCTTATTGAAGAGGACGCTTTTGCATATTGCCCGGTGCTGTCGCACGTTTTATATAAGGGTACGGAGGAGCAGTGGTATGATATTACGGTAGGAGCTCTTAATGATGATTTTACTTCTGCAAAATGGCATTGCGAAGCTTTGCCGGCGGTACGCTTCGATACTATACCGGCTAGCTGCGAGGAAAAGGGCTTCGACGTAATGAAGTGTTCTCATTGTGATTATCAATTTTATGCAAATTACACAAGGTCCTTAGGTCACGTGTTTAAAAACGGTACTTGCTCCGAGTGTGAAATGTCTGAAAATGAGATCGGAACGAAGCATCCGTACGATGATAATGAAAATATAGTCTGGACTATTGAAAAGCCCGGAGCAGAAAGAATTGAATTAACGTTTTCCGAGGATAGTCTTTTAGAAGATGGCTTTGACTTTTTGTATATATTCGGAGATAACGACGTATTGATAGATGTGTATACTTCAGGTGTACTTGCCGGTAAAACGATTTCTGTAGAAGGCGAGGTTGTAAAGCTTAATTTTAGAAGCGATGTGTCTTTAGGTGAGTACGGCTTTGACGTAACGGAGATAAAGGCTGTTTACGATGACAAAGGAGATGTAAACCTTGACGGCAAGATTAACATGGCTGACGTTGTGGCATTGAGGAGGTATTTGGTAAATTCCGAACTCTATCCTGTAGGTGACAGCATCAAGGCGGATGCAAACAGTGACGGTAAGCTCAATATGGCGGATGTCGTAGCGATTCGCCGTTATCTTGTAAATGCCGAGAAATATCCCTTGGGAGCATAACAATTTTATTTGACTGTATGGCGCTTTGCGTTGCAAAGCGCCGTTTTTTTATTATTTCCTCAAAATTTTTCGTAATTTTTCAAAAAAATTTGAAATTGCCTATTGCGCACGTAAATTTTATATGCTATTATCTAGTTACAGACCATTTTGTGGCAGAATGTGGCTTATGAAAACCAAAAAGTGGTATTAAATCACTTTCTTTTGTCACTTGTGACCTGATTTGCTAATGATAAAGCGTGAAAACGCAGAAACACAAAAGATTTTAGTTTTTACAAAAGAAAAAGCTGTTTATATACAGCGAAGTACAAAAGATTAATTTTTTAAAGTACAAAGGATTCAGAAAAGTACGAAAGATTCATTAAAGTATGAGCTTTGATGCCGGGCGGCGCTTCATGAGCGTTGCTTTTGCATACAGCGCGGAGGGTAGCAGTGCTTACGGGTTATTATGAAAACTCAATAGATGCTAAGGGTCGCTTGGTAGTGCCCCGTTCTTTTCGCGAGCAATTGGGCGAAGATTTCGTTATTACACGAAGTGACACAAAATGCCTGAGGCTTTATTCCCGTGAGGAGTATGAAAAACTCTACAACAGGATACAGGTTGCAAAGGCAGAGGGTAAACCGGGCGTTCAGGGCTTGATAATGTTCTTTGTAAATGCAGCAAGAGATGCCAAGTGTGATTCACAGGGCAGATTGCAGATTCCGCCTGAGCTCAGAAGCAAGGCAGGGCTTGATACCGAAACAGTTACGGTAGGATGTATGGACCGTGTCGAGATATGGGACAAGGCTGAGTATAACAGCGTTGAGGAGTCCTTGGATATCAACCTGCTTCAGGAGGCTATAGACTATGTCGGTGCAAGATAACGACGGTTGCATTGAGGGCAGTTCCGATATCGAGTTTAACCACGTTTCGGTTTTGCTCGAGGAATGTATTGAGGGCCTTGCGATAAAACCCGACGGCATATACGTTGACGGTACTTTGGGCGGTGCGGGGCACAGCAGCAGAATTTTGGAAAAGCTCGGATGCGGCGGAAAGCTTATCGGAATAGACCAGGACGGCGATGCATTAAAAATTGCTACGGAGAGGTTAAAAAAAGTTGATTCCGAGGGTGAATTTGAGACTGTTCGTGCAAATTTTGCACAGATTGACGAGGTTTGTTCGCAACTGGGAATTGACGGCGTTGACGGAATATTACTTGACATAGGAGTTTCTTCTTATCAGTTTGATACCGAAGAACGAGGGTTTTCTTACAGGTTTGATTCAAGGCTTGATATGCGAATGGATCAGCGTGGAAGCTTCACGGCAGAGGACATTGTAAACAGTTATTCGGAAAAAGAATTGGCAGACGTTATTTTTAAGTACGGCGAAGAAAAATGGGCAAAGCGTATTGCATCATTTATCGTCGCAGAAAGAAAAAAGAAGCCGATTGAGACGACGTTTGAGTTGGTGGAGATTATAAAAAAAGCGATTCCGGCTGCAGCAAGGCGAGACGGACATCCGGCAAAAAGAACCTTTCAGGCGCTTCGTATTGAAGTAAACAGGGAACTTGACGTTCTTGAAGAGGTTATTGAAAAAGCAATAAAATTGCTGAATTCCGGAGGAAGGCTTTGTATAATAACTTTCCATTCACTTGAAGAAAAAATGGTGAAGTCGCTTTTTAAAAAGGCTGAGAGACCTTGTGAGTGTCCGCCTGATTTTCCTGTGTGTGTTTGCGGGAAAGAGTCAATGGGACGCATGATTACTTCAAAGCCTGTACTTCCTACAGAAGAGGAACAACAAGTAAATCCGCGCTCTAAAAGCGCAAAGCTCAGAATTTTTGAGCGAAAATAGAAGACTACTAATTTTTACAAAAGATTAAAAAATACAAAAGAGATTAAAAGTACAAAAGATTTTAAACACAAAAGACAAAAGCAAAAA
Organism: Clostridia bacterium; assembly: GCA_045544575.1. GTDB lineage: Bacteria > Bacillota > Clostridia > UBA1212 > UBA1212 > RGIG8523. The sequence continues at coordinate 595 of JAZPZG010000024.1, read as the reverse complement.
AATGCAGCATTTGCGGGTGGTAATCTGCCGCCCGCAGTTGCGTTAAGCAAAGAGTTACGAAAGGAAGGTTGCCGTTATGGCTGACGAGAGATACGAAAGAAAAATGCTTTTTTCGCAAGGCGGTGCTCAAGCAGCAGTCGATTTTAACAGCGCACCTGAGTTTGCGCCCGAAAGCGAAAGAAAACTTGAAATATATACAAAACCTATCTCCGTAAACGACACATTTACGGCAAAGGAATTTCGCGAGATAAGAGCTGCAAAAAGAGCAAATTGCGTTTGCATAGCGCTTACTGCAGCGGTTGTACTTCTCGGTATTACGGCTATTCTCAGATTTTCATCGGTTTTTGAAATTTCAAAGCAGACAAGGCTGTTGAACAATGCAACTGCAGGAATTACCGAGAGCATTGTCCTTGATGAAACCAAGCTGAATGATTTGCGTAACAGTGTTGATACTGATGCTGTGGCAGCTCAATTAGGTTTGCAAAAGCCGCAACGTTATCAAATTGAAAAAATTAAGCTTGACCCGTCTGACATGACTGTTATACACGAAGCGGGTGCAGATGCGGCAAAAGAGAACACCGTATAAGTCGGATCG
>JAZPZG010000023.1:0-4016 GCA_045544575.1 Clostridia bacterium | reverse complement strand
ACCTCTGCGAAGCAGAAGCACCGACCGAGCCGGCAGGCGAGACCGAGCCCTTCCGCCCCTGCCAAAAAAAGTCCGGAAATCCTTGATATATAAGGGTTTGCGTTTTTTTTATAGAAAACTTTATTTTCTTATTTCGCACTTTACCGTAAAATATCGCTAATTTTCGAGCCCTATATGTCCCCCGATATGTCCCCCATAAAAGACCGCGAGCCCTGTTGTAATAAGGGGTTTTGAACTTTGGGTTAATTGAAAATATAGCGATTTTTAGGGTGTTTTTTACCGCGTGCCCTGATTTTGGTGTTTTGTCACTCATTATGTATAAAAATATATCGTAAAAAAATAGAGCAGAATGGCAATAAGATCATTCTGCTCTTAATCGTTTATTAAACCAAGGTTTCCTTTATAAATTTGTCCTGCAGCATAGCGGCATTGGTTTTGGTAGCATCATCAACATGAGTGTAAATTTTTGCAGTAACACCGTACTCACTGTGTCCCATAAGCTCCTGTGCTGGTTTTAATATCAACACCTGACCATTGAAGCATAGAACAGTAGGTGTGACGGAGCTGATGTGCGGTCAATTCTTCAAAACGCTCATCTGCAAAGCAGAGGTTGTTCTCATCTGCACCGTCAGCCACTCTTAACGCTTTCATATAGCTCTCAAAAAGGCGTTTCCACGCTGTTTCCGTCATTCTTCCTCCGTAAACCTTCTGAACGATATAAGAGCCTTTAGAATGCTTTTTAGCTTCAAAAAGTAAACCGCAAAGAAAATTATTCATAGGTATTTTCCTCATACCGGCTTTGGTTTTAGTCTCCTTCAACTCGCACTGTTTGAAATCATAAGATTTATTAACATTGATGATTTTGTTCTTGAAGTCAATATCAAACCAAGTCAGAGCTGTCTCTTTGACGGAGAAGGTATCTGTAATAGTGCTCACAAGCTTTCAGCACGAAATTTTCAAAGTCTTTATCCTTAATCTTAGGAGCAACTTTTTGCAGTTTCTGCATAGATACTTTAAACATAGGCTTGTATCTATTTTATCATTCACTATTTGTTGTGTCCACTTTTACTATACAACTTTCTTTTTTTACTTATTCACTATTCACTCTCCACTAACCTTCGGGTCTATTTTTGGAAAGTAATAATGAATAGTGAATAAGTTCTGGAGGAATACCCGCACCCAATTGTAATTTTGTATTTAGTATGCTATAATTGTTGGGCAGTTAAAAAATTAATAAGGTGGTTAGTCTATGAAAAAAAGCTTACATATAACCCTTGAGCTTGCGGTTGTTCTGCTTATCTGCTTTCTCGGTGAGCTTGTTGTGAAGTTCCTGCCCTTTAATTTTTCGGCAAGCGTTTTAAGTATGCTAATTTTACTTTTGCTGCTTGCCGTCAGGGCGCTCAAAGCGGAAAGCATCAATGCCTCGGCACGGTTTTTTACCTCAAATATGGCCGTTTTGTTCATTCCTTACGGCGTAAAAGTGCTGCAGTATGTCGATGTTATAAGGGAAAATATTCTTCTGTTTGTGCTTATAGTGCTTGTTACAACACCTGTGGTTTACGGTGTGACGGCACTGACGGCACAGCTTGTCATAAAGCTTCAGGGGAAGGAGGGGGAGTAAAATGGAAATTGTTACCGATTCGCCCCTTTTTGGTCTGTTTTTAAGCTTTGCCGCCTTTGGCGTGGGCACTCTTTTCTTCAATAAACTCAGAACTCCTCTTTTAAATCCTTTGCTTTTTGCAATAATCTGCTGTGTCGCCTTTGTTGAAGGGGGACTTATCTCCTTTGAGAAATATATGCAGGATACAAAGATACTAGCTGATCTTCTGCCTGTTGCAACGGCACTGCTTGCGGTAAATATTTATAAGCAGTTGAAGGCCGTAAAAAAATATGCGCTTGCAATTGTTGTAAGCTGTCTTGCAGGCTCTGCGGCAAGCATCCTTTGTGTTGTGGGCCTTTGCAGGCTTTTCGGGGCGGATAAGGCCATTGAGGCATCGCTTATTGCTAAAAGCTGTACAACGCCCATAGCTCTTGACATTTCCCTTATGAACGGGGGAATGGAGGGCCTTACGGTAATTGCCGTAATATGCACGGGTATTGCAGGTGCAATATTGGCTCCCTCACTTGCAAAGCTCTTTAAGATTAAATCACCTGTTGCCGAAGGTCTTGCCATAGGTACAAGCAGCCATGTTATCGGCACAACCAAGGCTGTTGAAATCGGTGAACTTCAGGCCGCCTTAAGCGGAGTTGCTATCGGTATATGCGGCCTTATTACGGTTATTCTTGTTACCTTGTTTTATTGATTTTTAAATAATGTTACCATTGTGTTTTTGCTTTAGTGGAATAATCGGTTTGATAAACTGAAAGGCTGATGATTACTCTTGCCGAATACTATATCGCAAACAAAGAGCCTGACTCCGATTGGGTTATTATACCGAGAACTAACATCTCTGCTCATCTCGGTTCTGTAACTTATATGGAAAGCTATGAAAGCAAGATGCCCGAAGGTTTTATGGAGAAAAAGCCTGAAATGGGTGGCGTGTCTGCGGTGAGGATTAATCTATAACGAAAAAAGCTCCCTGAAGGGGACTCCGTAAGGCAGTTGTCCTCTTCGGCTTTTGTAATCAGCCAAAAAGATTGAATTGTAGGTACAAATCATCTATACGGAGGATTACATAATCTCAAATATAATAGAAGAATTATTCAACGTGAACTTTGAGCCGTAAGAGCTCACCACGGAAATAACTCCCGGACAATGGTTACCTGCCTTGAGCAATTCTGTGCAAATTAAAAGGAACAAACTACTCATGAAATGAGTAATTTGTTCCTTGTTTTTTATTCGAATTCAAGCACTTTTTCTATTGCATCCGCCATTACCTTGTGACCAAGATTTGTAGGATGAATACCGTCAACAGCAAGCTTTTCCGGTTCGATGCTTTTTTGAGCCTGATAAAAAATCTCTTGTAAATCAAGCACCGTTGCACCGTTTTCAAGTGCAATGTTTTTAAGCACTTCACGAAATTCGTCAAGCGTTTTATGGTAAGGAAATTTTTCTTCTACAGCATCAATTAAAAAGGGCATCAAATATAAAATCTGCGTGTTCGGCAGTTCCGTCCTCAATCTTCTGTAGATCTCGCGAATATGCGGCTCCATAGGGCGAAGTAGAGGGGGATACTTTTCCGGAACATAATTTTCCCAAGCATCATTGACACCAATTAACATAATGACAACATCCGGCTTTAAGCTTATGCAGTCTGATGTAAGTCTGTCGTAAACATGGTATGTACGATTACTTGCAATACCTTTAATTTCAACCTTAATATTCTTGCTGTACTTTTTGAATCTCTTTTTCAGCTGTAAAGCATAAACATTTTTACCTTTGATTGTAAATCTTTTACGCCTGTTGAACTTTACATCGGTAATACTGTCTCCGATAAAAAGTATTTTGCTGTCTTTTTTTATCTGTATTTTTTCCATTGTTTTTTATAAGCTGAGAGCTTTTTCTACGAGTTCAAATGCTTTCTCGACGATCTTTTCGTCGCCTTCTTCAAGGTTAAGAAGAGGAGCTCTTACACCGCCGAGGTCAATGCCCATTCTCTTTTTGAGAACTGCCTTTGCAACAGCGTACATATTGCCCTTTGCAGAGCACATTGTATAGGTAACCTCGTTTGCTGCATCCTGAAGCTCTCTTGCTTTTTCGAACTCACCCTTTTTGCTTTCGTTACCGCCGCCGATACCTGCGCTGTTTATTCCTCCGATGACATTATAAATAGTGCCTCCGGAAATTGAAATGCTTCCGTTGCCTTTATAGCCTGAGCCGATACCCGCGCCGTTTGCGCCGCCGGGTGCTTTTTCATTTGTGCCGCCGCTGATTGTAATCTCGCAGCTCCCGCCGTTACCGCCGCCGATTGCCGCCGCGGAGGTTCCGCTCTTTGTTTGAATAATTGTGCCGTCTTTAATGTTAACTTTAGCCGAACCGTTGATTCCGCTTCCGATTGCCGCGCCGTTTGTGCCGC
>JAZPZG010000022.1:0-7371 GCA_045544575.1 Clostridia bacterium | reverse complement strand
CGCGGAACCGTCCCCTGTCTCTCTTTTGCTTTTTAATAAAAAAACAGTTGCAAAATAAAAAAAACATGATATCATATAAATGTTATCCTTGTCCTGTTTAGAGGCAGGACCGAAGTCCAGAAGGAGGTGAAACGAAATGGTTAAGTATGAGGTTATGTTTATCGTAAACCCTGAGCTCGGTGACGATGCTGTTAAAGCTCTCGTAGAGAAGTTTAAAGGCATGATCGAGGCTAACGGTACCATTGAGGAATTTTCAGAGTGGGGAAAAAGACCGCTGAAGTATCCTATCAATGATATTACCGAGGGTTACTATGCTCTTGCTCTTTTCAATGCAGAGCCTACATTCCCTGCTGAGCTTGAAAGAGTTTTCAGGATCACAGACGGTATCTTGAGATATCTTGTTATCAACAAGGAAGAGAAGTAATACCGTATTTTTATAATTCGGAACTTATGTTAGAAAGTCATATTAGGAGATTATCATGAACAAGGTTATTTTGATGGGACGTCTTGCAAGAGACCCCGAATTGAGATACACAAACAGTCAGATTGCTACGTGTAGCTTTGCTGTTGCCGTAGACAGACGTTACAAGTCTCAGGACGGAACCACGCAGGCTGATTTTATCAACTGTGTTGCTTGGCGCAATACCGCAGAATTTATTTCTAAGTATTTTACAAAGGGCTCGAGGATTCTTGTTACCGGTTCCATTCAAACGAGAACGTGGGAAGATAATAACGGTCAGAAGCGTTACGTTACTGAGGTTATAGTAGACGAAGCTGAATTTTGCGAGAGCAAGAGAAGCGAAGGCGGTTCTTTCGGCGGTGCACCCCAGTCTCAAGGCGGAGCTCCGGCTGCTCAGGACGGCTATTATCCTATTGATGACGACGACAGTGTTCCGTTCTGATGACACGCACGTCTGAGTACACCACTGTGCTGACGGTATGTGCGTTGTGTTAATTGTTTTAAAGTTTATTAGGAGGAACTGTTATGCCTTATGCAAAGAAAGACAATAAGGGCGACAAGTACGAGGGTAAATCTTCTATGCAGAGAAAACCCAGAAAGAAAGCTTGCCCTTTCTGTGTAGAAAAAGCACAGAGCATTGATTATAAGGAAATCAGCAAGCTCAGGAAATTCACTTCCGAGAGAGGTAAGATTCTCCCCAGAAGAATATCCGGCTGCTGTGCAAAGCACCAGAGACAGCTTACAATCGCTATCAAGAGAGCAAGACACGTAGCTCTTATGCCTTTTTCAGCTGACTAAAATTTTACGGGCTGTTTCTTTTGCGATGCAAAAGGGACAGCCTTTTGTTTTTTACATAAAGTTTTCAGATAATTTGTTTTAATTTAATACAAAAGGGGGAAGGATTTATGGGCCCGGGACGTGCTGTTGATGTATTCGGCAATATGCGCCGCATTGACAACAGAAAAGCCGATATCATTATCGGTGTCGGAAAGCTGTATAAAATCCTCTCTGCCGGTAATGAAACAAGTGACGAAGAAATCGGTGACTGCCTTGCAGATATTATATCGTCCTCAATTGCATTGGGCGACTGCTTGGGTGTACAATATACAGACATCGAAGAAAAAGTAATAAGTAAGCTGAGAATTCGGCTTCTGCAGAACCCGTAATGCGTGATAATTTGCTTTACGGACGGGAAAGAGAAGATTTTATTTTACGGATGTCCTTGTACTGCGGTGTACGGAGGCATCGGGAAGGAGGGTAACAGTGTCGTTAAAAAAGATAGCGGGAGTTTTTTCGAGATTTATACGTAAGGTTGATATGGCTCTCATAAATGCGGCGATTATTATCGTAGTACTGGCTTTGGGCACTTACGGCTTTGTTTCCCTCGGAAAAATCAAATTGGCTGCACTTTGTATTGCTCTTATGGGAGCGGTAATAGTGCTCAATATTGTTTTGCGAATATTCAAAAAGAAAAAAATGATTCGCATAGCACAGAACTTGGGATTTGCGGATACTGCGGTCTCCGTGTCAGGCGGCTTGGTAGGAGAATTTAAATTGCCGTTATTCATTGTTCGTGATGACGGCAAGCCTATTTGGGCTAACAAGGCATTTGCGGAGCTTTGTGCAAACAACGGCGAAAAGACGGCTCTTTATATGGAGGAGCTTTTTCGTCAATATATGGAAGAACAACAGGAGTACAGGCAAAAGGAAGGAAATACCGAAGGCTTTGTGTACAAGGCGACTCGCGGAAAGTGTACGTACAATGTTTTCTGTAATTTGGTAAAAGCGAAAAACCTTTGCTCCTCAGGCTTTGCGTATGCGATATATTTGGTTGATATTACGGGAAAGACGAGACTTACAGAGCTCTATAAGGAGCGCCGTATTGCAATCGGTGAAATCGTTATAGACAATTACGACGAGATTTTCCAGGTCAACGGTGAGTCCGTTATGAACCAGATTCTTGTCGAAATCAATAAGATTTTTGATGAATGGCTTAAGGACAGAGATGCTATTGTAAAACGTCTTGTCAGAGAAAGATACATATTTATTATAGAAAAGCGTCACCTCGATGCTTTAAAAGCCGAGAAGTTTGATATATTGGAACGTGTTAAGAAAATTTCAAAAGGAAACACTATTCCCGTCACGCTTAGCATCGGTATTTCCGATAATTGCAGTGATGAGGTTGACGAGAAGGCTTTTGAGGCTTTTTGCGAAGGCGATGACAGCAATCCAAACGTCGGAAAAGCTTTTGGAGATTCATTAAATTTACACTTTACAAAGGCTGAAGAGCTTATAAGCCTTGCGCTCGGAAGAGGCGGCGACCAGGTGATTTTGCAGGAAGGCGAAGAAAGTATTTTCTACGGCGGAAGCGAAATTGATATTGACCGCAGTAATAAAGTAAAGGCTCGTGTTGTTGCAAATATTATGAGAAAAGAAATTCTCGGTTGCAGCAGAGTTTTGGTTATGGGTCACAGTAATGCGGACCTTGATGCTCTCGGAGCATCTCTTGCGGTATGTCGTATAGCTGAAAACCTGGGTAAAGAGTCGTACGTCGTTTTGGAAAATCCGAATTCACAAATATCCGTTATGTACGACAGTCTTATGCGAGACGGAGGCTACAATGATATCTTTATAAAGAAAAACGAAGCACTTAACATTCTGGATGACAACACCTTTGTTGTCTTGGTTGACACTTTTTCTGCCAAGCAGAGCGAAGCTCCCGAGGTTATTGAAAATGCACCCAGGCTTGCCGTTATAGACCACCACAGAAGAGGCGTGGACTATATAAAGGATACCGTGTTTACCTACACGGAAACAGCTGCATCTTCCGCAAGCGAGCTTGTTGTCGAAATAATGAGATACATTTCTCCTAAAATGGAAATTCCTTTGCTGGAAGCAGAGACCTTGTACGGCGGAATTCTGATAGATACGAAGAACCTGTTCTTTAAGACCGGCAAACGCACCTTTGAAACTACCGCTTTTCTCCGTAGCAAAGGCGTAAATCCTCTTTCCGTGAGGAAATACGTACAGCCGGATCTTCTTAGCTTCAGAAAGGTAAACGGTATTCTTGCGGGAATGCATTTAGTTACCATTGATTCGGGAGACGGTCGCCTTCAGGGAATTGCTTTTTCACGGTGTGACGTAAGCCGAGAGGACTCGAATACCGTTGCGCCTATTGCCGCAGACAAAATGCTTGAAATAGCGGGCGTTGATGCCTCGTTTGTACTGATACAGTTTGAGGGCGGTGTAGCAATAAAAGCGAGATCTTTAGGAGAGGTAAACGTTCAGATAATACTTGAAAATAAGGAAATCGGCGGCGGCGGACATCTTACGGCTGCAGGCGGATTTGCAAAAGGAAAGAATGTAAGAGAGGTTGTTTTGTTGCTTTCTAAGATAATGGGCTTTGATGCAAGGCGTCTTGAAGACCTTTGTGACTGACCCTAAAAGAAAGCGATAAAAGGAAAGGAAATACGATTATGAAAGTAATTTTAAAAAAAGACGTTAAAGAACTCGGAAAAAAAGATTCCATGGTAAACGTAAGCGACGGATACGCAAAGAATTATCTTATACCCAGAGGTATTGCGGTTGAGGCTACTGCAAGCAACGTTAATGATATGAAGAATAAGCAGCAGGCACAGGCTGACAGACAGCAAAGAGAGCTTGATGCGGCAAAGGAGCTTGCTTCAAAGCTTAACGGTAAGGACATCAAGCTTCAGGTTAAATCAGGCGGTAACGGAAAACTTTTCGGTGCCGTTTCGGGAAAAGATATAGCCGATGCAATTAAGGCGCAGCTCGGCGTTGAAGTTGACAAGAAGAAGATTGTATTGAAGGATCCCATTAAAGCGACAGGCTCTCATGACGTTGAAGCGAAGCTTCATGCGGGAGTTACAGCAAAATTTAATGTTGTTGTAGACGGAATATGAAAGGCAGGGTATTACGGTGGCAACAGGTAAGCATCGTGAGGTTCCGTGTAATATAGAGGCAGAAGAGTTTTTGCTGGGTGCGCTGATTTCTGACGAAAAAGTTATATATGACGTAGTTGACCTTGTAAAACAAGAGGACTTTTACAGCGACATAAACAGGCGTGTATACTCTTCTATTTTTGAACTTTTCAGAAACGGAGAGACGATTGATATCGTTACCGTGGCGGAACAACTTAAAAAGAATAATGACTTTGAAGCAGTGGGAGGATATTCTTTTCTTACCGAGGTTACTGACGGAAGTTTTCTTGCATCAAACGCTGCGAAGTATGCTGAAATTGTGGCTGAAAAGTCGGTTTTGCGAAGTCTTATAAAGGCAGGTCAGAAGATTGCAGGACTTGCATCAGATGACGAGCTTTCTGCAGGCGATATTATGGAGGAGGCAGAAAAGACTGTCTTTGAAGTATCGCAGAAAAAGGCGGGAAAATCATATTCGCCCATACGGGACGTTCTTGCAGACGTCTACACCGATCTTGAGAATTCAATAGGAAAAGGCGGTATTACCGGTATTCCGACAGGCTTTATTGATCTTGACAGAATGCTTACAGGTCTTAAAAATTCAGACCTTATACTTGTTGCCGCAAGACCGGGTATGGGAAAAACTGCTTTCATGCTGGATATTGCACAGTATGCAGCCGCAAAAAAACATATTCCTGTAGCAGTGTTTAACCTTGAAATGTCAAAAGAGCAGCTTACAACGAGAATTTTAAGCAGTGCATCAGGCGTTACGGGTGAAAAGCTCAAAAGCGGAAATCTGGCTGACTCTGATTGGGCTGACCTTGCGGAAGCAACAAGCTTTCTTTCCGATGCCCCTATCTATATTGACGATGCACTTGACGTAAGTGTCTCCAGCATCAGGGCAAAATGTCGTAAGCTGAAAATTGAAAGAGATATTCAGCTTGTCATTATCGACTATTTGCAGCTTATGTCATCAGGCTCCAAACGCGGAGACGGAAACCGAGTACAAGAGGTTTCGGATATTTCACGTTCGCTTAAGATGCTTGCAAGAGAGCTTAACGTTCCCGTTATAGTGGGTTCGCAGCTCAGCCGAAGCGTAGAGTCAAGAGACAACAAGCGTCCGATATTGAGTGACCTCCGTGAATCGGGAGCCATCGAGCAGGATGCCGATATAGTTATGTTTATATACAGAGACTCGTATTATAACAAGGAAAATACCGAACATCAAAACGTTGCGGAGATTATTATCGAGAAGCACAGAAACGGCTCGAGAGGCGATGTAAAACTCTATTTTGACGGAGAGCATACGACCTTTAAGAATATGGCAAAGCAATAAAGCTTATTTGCATACAGTACGCAATTTATGAAAGAAAACATATATTTAAAGTTTTTGAATACCGTTAAAAATCATGCGCTGCTTGAAAAGGGTGACAATATTATCGTCGGCCTTTCCGGCGGCGCTGATTCGGTATGTCTGCTTTTGCTTCTGATTGAATATAATAAAAGGGAAAGTGACAACACTCTTCGGTTGGTTGCAGTGCATTATAACCACTGTATAAGGGGAGCGGAGGCAGATGCTGATGAGCTTTTTTGCGAGAAGCTCTGTAATTCATTGGGCGTAGAGTTCGTTGCTCGCAGAGGCGACGTTCCTTCGTATGCGGAAAATCACAAGATGTCTGTTGAGGAAGCGGCAAGGAGCTTGCGTTATGAGTGCTTTGACAGTGTTGCAAGGGAGCTTTTTTGTGATGAAGCGGGCGGTTGTTCATTAAAAATTGCGGTGGCGCATAATCTTGATGACAGAATCGAGACCGTTTTACACAATATTGCAAGAGGAACGGCGCTTGAAGGTCTTAAGGGTATTGCATACAGCCGTGGGCACATTGTAAGGCCCATCCTTGATCTTTCCAGAAAAGAAACGGAAGCGGTTTGCAATGAATTCGGAATTTCTTACAGGACCGATTCTACAAACAATGAAGATACCTATACAAGGAACAAAATACGAAATCGAATATTGCCGTATTTGAATGAAGCCTTTGGCGGAGACTTTTCTTCAGGGCTGCTCAGTCTTTCGGAGCTTGCTTCAGAGGATAACGAATACATAAAAATGCAGGCGGAAAAGCATTACGCAGCTGTTTCAGAAAAGCTGGCAGACGGTACGGTAAAAATAAACGGAACGGAATTCAGAAAGCTTCACCCTGTAATTGCAAAACGTGTTGTACGCATTGCTCTGTCCGAGGTGGAGTGCGGAAGACGGTTTTTTGAAGGCTTTGTCGGAATTGACAGGAAAATGACCGAGCGCATCTATGAGCACATACTGAAAAATCGCGGCGGTGGGTTCGTAATTGCGGCAAAAAGCGTAATTTGTGTTAAAGCAGGCAATAATTATTATCTGGGAAGTAAGGAGCTGTTGATGCCTGAGCAAAATACCGATGCGGGAGATGTCGGCGAGGCTGAGTACGTTGTGTTTTCCCCGCAAAACGGGGTTGCCTCCGGACATAAAATAAAAAATTCCGACGGCACCTGTATTGAAGTTACCGCTTCTGTTATAAACGGTGAGGAAAACGTCAAGACTGCAAAAGAGCTGTGTAAAAAAAGTAATAATTCAGCCGTTATATTTGATTTTGACGAAATTTCAAAATTAAAATCGCCCTTGGTAATAAGAACCAAAAGGACGGGGGATAGGTTTTCTCCGCTTGGCTCAAGAGGAGGAAAACCTCTGAGAAGATTTTTGACAGATATGAAGATCCCCTCTTTTCAGAGAGATAACTTATTATTGCTGGCTAAGGAAAATGAAATACTGCATATATTTAATTATCGAAGAAGCAATTTTGCCTCTGTACAGGAGGCTTGCAGATGTGCTATAATGGTACGGATTGAAAAATCGGAGGAGTAGTGAAGTGTACAATAATTGTGATAAGGTTTTAGTAAGTAAAGAAGAAATTTCCGAAAGAGTAAAAAGCCTTGCAAAACAGA
>JAZPZG010000021.1:0-16921 GCA_045544575.1 Clostridia bacterium | reverse complement strand
GGAAAATCCAAGCTGCGTGTCTGAAAATTCGTTACATGATAATGATTAAGCTTTAAGAGCTTCCTCAACTGCAACTGCGCAAGCAACGGTAGCACCTACCATAGGGTTGTTACCCATACCGATAAGTCCCATCATCTCAACGTGTGCAGGAACGGAAGAAGAACCTGCAAACTGAGCGTCACCGTGCATTCTGCCCATTGTGTCTGTAAGACCGTAAGAAGCAGGACCTGCTGCAACGTTATCGGGGTGGAGTGTTCTGCCCGTACCGCCGCCGGATGCAACGGAGAAATACTTCTTGCCGTGCTCATTAGCCCACTTCTTATAAGTTCCTGCAACAGGGTGCTGGAATCTTGTGGGGTTAGTGGAGTTACCTGTGATAGATACGTCAACAGACTCAGCCTGCATGATAGCAACGCCTTCGTTAACGTCGTTAGCACCGTAAACTCTTACGGCAGCTCTTTCGCCGTCTGAATACTTAGTGGTTTTGATAACCTTAAGCTCTCTTGTGAAGTAATCAAATTCAGTCTGAACGTAGGTGAAGCCGTTGATTCTTGAAATAATCAAAGCAGCGTCCTTACCGAGACCGTTCAAGATAACCTGGAGAGGCTCAGTTCTTACTTTATTTGCTGTTCTTGCAATACCGATAGCGCCCTCTGCTGCTGCAAATGACTCGTGACCTGCAAGGAAGCAGAAGCACTTTGTCTCGTTACGAAGAAGCATAGCAGCAAGGTTTCCGTGACCTACACCAACGTCTCTTGAATCGGCAACAGAGCCGGGAATACAGAAAGACTGAAGACCTACACCAATAGCCTCTGCAGCGTCAGCCGCATTAACAGCGTTCTTCTTAATAGCAATAGCGCAACCGACTGTGTAAGCCCAAACTGCATTCTCAAATGCAATAGGCTGTACACCCTTTACAATTGCCTCTACGTCAATGCCTTTGTCAAGACATACCTGCTTTGCGTCCTCGAGGGATGCAATGCCGTACTCCTTGAGGGTCGCATTTATCTTATCAATTCTTCTCTCATAACCTTCAAATAATGCCATTGTAAATGCCCCCTCTCTTATTCTTTTCTGGGATCGATGTGCTTAACGGCATCTGCATAGCGGCCGTAAGTACCGATGTTCTTTTCATAAGCTTCTTTAGGATCTACGCCCTTCTTGATAGCTTCCATCATTTTTCCGAGGTGAACGAACTTGTAACCGATAACCTCGTTGTTTTCGTCAAGACCGATGCTGAGAACGTAGCCCTCTGCCATCTCAAGATAACGAACGCCCTTAGCCTTGGTTCCGTACATTGTACCAACCTGAGATCTAAGACCCTTACCAAGGTCCTCAAGACCTGCACCGATCAAAAGACCGTCCTCAGAAAAAGCGGACTGCGTTCTGCCGTATACGATCTGAAGGAAAATTTCTCTCATAGCAACATTGATAGCGTCGCATACAAGGTCTGTGTTGAGAGCTTCAAGAAGTGTCTTGCCGCCGAGAATCTCTGCCGCCATAGCCGCAGAGTGTGTCATACCGGAGCAACCGATAGTCTCAACGAGAGCCTCCTCGATAATACCCTTCTTAACGTTAAGAGTGATTTTACAAGCACCCTGCTGAGGAGCACACCAACCCACACCGTGTGACAAACCGGAAATATCAGTGATTTCCTTTGCTTTAATCCACTGACCTTCCTCCGGAATCGGTGCCGGACCGTGATGAGCGCCCTGCTTTACACATACCATTTCTTCTACTTCGCGAGAATAATTCATATGTTACCTAAACCCCTTTCCTGAAAATACATAAGTTTTACTTTTATAAGTATAAGACAGTCAAAAGTCTGTCCCAAAAGTAACCTGTAAAATTATACAATATTTTGTGCCGGTTTGCAATCGTTTTATTCAAGATTTTTCACGATGAATACAAGGGACGGTTCTGTGTCTTGAAATCAAGACACAGAACCGTCCCCTGTATTCATCTCTGAGTCGGAATCAGTCACCTTTTTCTCGGTGCTTATACGCTCCATAACCGGTAATTCCGAAAGACTTTCTATTCCCATGGCCTGCAAAAACTTAACCGTGGTTCTGTACAAAATCGGTCTTCCGGGGTTTTCCGAGCGCCCGCATTCTTCCACCAAGCCTCTTTCTATAAGTCTTACGAGAACACCGTCACTGTTAACACCGCGGACAAATTCTATCCCGGCACGGGTTACGGGCTGATTGTATGCCACAATTGAAAGTGTTTCCATGGCGGCACGGCTAAGACCCGACTGTGAAGGCTTCTCAAAGAAATCCCTTATTTCATCATGAAGCGACGGCTTTGAGCAAAAAACGTAGCTCTTATCAAGGCGTCTTATGGTAATGCCCCCGTTTCGCGCTTCGTATTCGCTTATGAGCTGATCCATTATCTTAGCGGCATGCTTTTTATCGCTTTTAATGGCAATAGCGATACTCTCAAGCTTTACGGGCTCGCCGGCAGCAAAAATCAAGGCTTCCGCAACAGCAGCCTCATGTGAGAGCATATTATTTTCATTATCAATCCCACTCATCATATCCCTCCAGGTTCGTAAGACCCTCGTTCATATCCTCCTTGGCACGAATAATTTCTATCTCGCCAAAGAGCTGTTTTTGTACAAGATTAACGTTTTTTCGTCTGTTAAGCTCCAGAATTGCAAGAAAACCGGTAACCGTTTCGGGCTTGCTGCTCTTGCCTCTGCCGAATATTTCGGAAAACCTTATTTTAGTTTTATTTGCCAGAACACTTATGATTTGCTTAAGCTTGTCCTTTAAGCTTACCTTCTCGATTTTCAGTATAACCTGCATCTTTTCGGTATTGTCGTTACGGCGAGTCTCAAAACTCATTTTCTCACGTTCATAGCTTGCGGCAAGCTCATCAAGCGAAAGCTCCAATACCTCTTCACGCTTCGGGAAATCAATATTTTCCTGCTCTCTGTAGCAAGCCCTGCTCCAAAGCTCCATGCTTTCGGTAAACTTTGTCGCAACCTCTTTGAACTGTTTGTAAACCACCAGTCGCTCAACGAGCTGCTCCTCCGTCATTTCTTCGGTCTCGGGCAGAGGCTTGGGAAGAAGCTTACGCGTTTTCATATGTAGAAGAGCCGATGCCATTACCAGAAATTCTCCCGCAATATCTACGTTAAAGCCTCCCGCAGCAAAAATAATATCTATATATTGGTCGGCAATAATACTTATCGGGACGTCGGTAATCTCGATTTTTTGCTTTTCTATAAGCGACAGCAACAAATCAAAAGGTCCTTCAAACGCATCCAGCTTAATATTCAATTTTCCCGCGCTGACAACCTCTTCGGTTTTTTCAGCCTGAAAATCTTCCGTCATTTCAATTACTCCGTAAAAAATAAACCATCCCGTACATTATACCGAAAAAAAGCAGAGTTAGCAAGAGTGCTTTTTTTCTACGGAAGCCATAAAGCGCTCATTTGTAACTACAAAACGTTCATGGATTCCCTCACCTATAATTCCCGCACTGTCAAAGGCTTTAACGCTGAACACAAGTCTTCTGCCGTCAATTTCCGTAAGCTCGGTTTCCGCAGTTACCGTGTCACCGCACGGTGTTGCCGAAATATGTTTTACGTTCATGAGCGTGCCTACCGTACCCTGTCCTTCTTCAAGATAGGGCTGAACACTCTCCCACGCAGCCTTCTCCATGAGAGCTACCATGGCAGGAGTTGCAAAAACCTCCAATGCCCCGCTTCCCATCGTATTCGCAAAGTTTTCTTTTCCGCAGACAATGCTGCTCTTACCCTTAATTCCAATCTCCATAATTATCCCTCCGATTTATCCGAAATAACTATTTACCTCAGCATCGCTCAGTCCGAAAACGACTGCTATGCTTTCAACAAGCTCCCTGCACCTGTCGTAATCCGTGTAGTATGATCTTATCAATGACACGTTTTCCTCCCACTCCTCAACGGTCTTGCCCCACAAAGCCCTTTCGTTTGCTATTTCGGGCTTTATTATCGTATAGTACTCCTCAAGCACGTCAAGTATTTCGTGATTTTTAAACGTATTATTTATATGATAAGACAATCGTTCAAGAAAATATTTCTGATATTCCTCATTCTTTATCACTGATTGGATTATCCAGCCGGTGTACCACTGTCCGTCTACCATAAGGCGTTCAAAAGGTCTGCCGTGATTTTTAAACGACCAGTCAAAATCAAATGCGACCCACTTCCATTTCGCATTCGCCCCCGGTTTAACGTATTTTACGTTCGCAACAACGTCATTGTTTCCTACGTAAGCCTCGTATATATACCAATCGGTCATGCTCTCGATATCGATTTTACTGCAAAGATAATCGTAGTTTTCCTTTACCGAAAGGTCGTTATTCTTTGCAAAGCTCATAATGCCGTACAGCTCACTGTCCTCTGCGGGATTGAACTCTTCTATTATAACCTCATCCTCGGGAACATCAAAATAAGCAGCACCGAGCTTCTCTGTAAGGCGCTCCTGCAAA
This sequence comes from Clostridia bacterium, assembly GCA_045544575.1. Classification (GTDB taxonomy): domain Bacteria; phylum Bacillota; class Clostridia; order UBA1212; family UBA1212; genus RGIG8523. The sequence goes on along the minus strand of JAZPZG010000021.1, from coordinate 12,442 downwards.
AAGTAAATTCCGAAATACTCTCCGTTAATATACAAAGAGCAAAATTTACCCGTTTGAGCCACAATTGACGGCAAATACCTGTATGCATACGTAACGGCAAGCTCGTTTTTAAATATCGAACACCTGTAATCCTCGCCTGCCCTTAAAATAAGAGAATCGTACTCTGTTATACCGTTTGAAAACAAATCACATACAAGAGCTTCCTCACCGTACTTTGCTTTAAAGTTTACTCTGAAGGACTTTTTTGCATCCGAGGATCTGCTTCCGTTGCCGTGAAGTCTCAGTCCGCAGTCTATAACGAAGCTTTTACCGTTTTCAAAAAAGGAAACCGATGCGGGACGCTCCCATTTTTGGTTGTAATTGTCATAGTTACCCTCAACGTAGATACCTGTCTCGTCACTCCAAAGATTGTCGGGAGCGGTTACAAGACTTATAACGGGTAGCGTTGTGTCAGGATTTATAAAGTATGAGAACGTTGCAACACTGCTCGGCAAACAGCCTTTCTTATAAACAACCGCCCTTATCACCGTATTCTTTGAAACACCGATAGGCGAAGTATATTTAATTGAGTTTTCGTCAGGCTCTGTGCCGTCAAGGGTATAGTATACCGTTCCGTCACCTTTAAGCTCTACTGAAACCGCAGAGCCGTAAACACCCGGAGCAACACTTGAAACAGGTGTAATACCTGTTTTTCGTTCTCCGTTCACATTATCGGCACCGGGACTCGGTATTTTAAAATAAAAATATCCACCCTTTCCGTTTATTCTTCCGTAAGAGCCTCCGTACGGAACGTCGGAAACATACGCATTATCAATAAGAGCTCGGCTATCCTTCTTGTAAAGATAAACACCCTCTCCGCTTGCACTCACGGCAAAATCAGCGTGATAATAGCCTGATGGGTCGTATTTTTCCTCAGAGGAGCACATTATCACAAAAAGCTCACCGGGCTTTAAGCTTACCGCCGGAAGTGTATACTTAAGCTTATCCTTTTTATCAGTAACGGCATAATCCGAAAGAAGCACGTTTTGATTCGATATATTTTTCAATTCGATCCAGTCACAAAACGTTCCGTCGCTTTGAGGAAGCAGGCTGTCGTTTGAAACAACAATTTCGTTTATTACAATAGGTCCCGCAGCCTTAAGAAATGAGCAGTATGCCTCGTATCCGTTGTCGTCGTTAGAATATCCGGGGGTCATGTATTTTGTGCTTTTAACGTTTCCGTTTACGCTATCCTTGCAAAAAGAGTAATTTTCTTCACTTTCACGATACGTTACAGAGTCCAAGTTCTTTGCATTTTCGGGTGTTCCCTCAAAAAGAACCACCGTTCCACCCTCCGAATCAAGCTTGAATTCATATTCATCTGCAAACAATACGATACAGGCACCCGGTGCCAATCTCCATTCGCCCGGTATAACGTTAAAGGTTTCCTCACCCTCAATGCGTACACCCACGTTCTTTAGAGACACTATCTCGTCTGAAACGTTTCTGAGTTCTATCCAATCAGAGAATTTGCCTGTTTTTGATAAAACCGACTCATTTTTTGCACACAACTCACTGATTATGAGTTTATTAAAATTGGCAGGCTGCTCTACGGGCTCATGCGTAGGATTTTCTGTCTCTGCCGCTGTCGGAGCAGAAGTCGGTGCTGCTGTCGGTTCTTCCGTAGGTACGGGAGTAGGAACTTCCGTGGGCACCGCTGTAGGCACTTCCGTAGGCTTTTCAGTGGGAGCGTTTGTGGGTTCCTCCGTTGGCTTTGCCGTAGGTGCTTCGGTAATTGCTTCCGTCACATTCTCAGTCGGCAGTTCGGTGGGCATTGTACTTGAAACAGCGGTAGGTACGCTTGTAGGTGTACCTGCAGGTACTGCGGTCGTAATTGCAGTAATCGCAACAGTCGGTAACTCTGTTTCATTATCAAAACCGACTGTAGGTACAGTATTTTGCACGTCACATGCAGTCAATAAAGTTGCCGACGACACCACAATCAACAATTCTTTCAAAAATTTTTCTGCGTTTTTTAATCTGTTTATCATATCTTGTATTTTACTCCGTATTACGACTGAATTAATTTTATTCTCGGTTCGTCAAAATCCATTTGCCCTTTTTATAAAAGAAGAATGACATACACGCGGCAATAAACCAACCTATCGGCCATGACATCCATATACCCGTCTCATCAAAAAACATAGAAAGAACAAATGATAATGCCACTCGCAAAAGCAAATCGGTAAACGTGCCCATCATAAACTCTTTCATGGCGCCTCCGCCTTTTAACACTCCGTCACAGCAGAGCTTCGTTGCCACGATAAAAAAGGCAGGAGAAACAATTCTTAAAAACCTAGTGCCGATACGAAGGGCTTCCGCATTATCCGCATCACCGGAATCAAGAAACAGCCCTGCAATCTGAGGTGCAAAAACAACAAACAATACGGACATAAACACCGCCGTTACGCACATTATCGTAAGACTGCTCTTAAAGCCCTGCTTCACCCGCGAAATTTTGCCTGCACCGAGATTCTGTGCAGTAAAGCTTGAGGCGGCATTTGACATAGTTCCCATCATCGTAACGGTGAAAGTGTTTAATTTTATGGCAGACTGGTATCCTGCAAGCACGTTTACTCCGAAGCTGTTTACAAAGCCTTGAATAAAGAGGTTTCCTACAGAGACAAAGCTCTGCTGAAGCATACTCGGTATTGAAATTCGGTTTATCTGCCTTAGCATATCACGGGAAAACAACTTGTACGGTTTTTCCGTCTTTATTCCCGAAAGACGTCTCATCAATATAAAAAACGCAATCACCGAGCAAATCGCCTGACATAAAAACGTTGCCCAAGCCGCACCCCTTACACCGGTTTTAAAGCATATTATAAATACACAGTCCAATACAACGTTTCCGAGTGAGGATATAACAAGCAAAATCAACGGAGTTATCGAATCTCCGAGTGCGGTAAAAATACCCGTACAGATGTTGTAAAGAAACAAGAACACAACACCGAGAAGATATATGTTAAGGTATGCCGCGGCATCGGACATTATCGTCTGCTCTGTCTTCATAAGTCGCAGAAGCGGTGTACCCAATACAAAGCCCACAAGAGACATTACAAGGCTGAATACCAATGCTGAAATAATAGCAGTAAAAGCAGCCGTCTTTGTATCGGCATACTCTCTTGCCCCGTAATTTCGTGCGATTACTACGCTTGACCCTGTGCAAAGACCCAATGCGGCAGCTACGAACAGCATTGTAACAGGATAAGACGCTCCTACCGCCGCAAGAGCTTCCTTTCCGCAAAAGCGCCCTACTATTATACTGTCCGCAATGTTGTAGAGTTGCTGAAAAACAGCACTTATAAGCAGCGGAAAAGTAAATTTTACAAGCACCGTACCCGGATTACCCACGGTAAGATCTTGTTTTTTTGCTTTTGCAGACATTTACTTCACCTGTTTCTTAACAATTTTATTTATATTCGGCCTTACGGTAATATCGGTAAAAACCATACCTTCACGAGAAGCTATACATTCAAGTACAACGTTTGCCACTTCATCCGCCGCAAGACTGCTCATAGCTTCACCGCTTGCCGTAAAATCTGCATTACGGTAAAGCTCTGTATCCGTAAGATCAGGGTGAATATTACAAACCTTTACGCCGTGCTTTCTTACTTCTTCAAACAAACTTGTGCCGAAAGACGTAAGCGCCGCCTTAGTCGCTCCGTAGGCACATCCGTATGTATTTGCGGTGCTTTTGGCGGTAACGGAAGAAACGTTTACGATACTGCCTTTATTCTCCCGGATATCCTTTAAAAACAGCGCGGTAAGAAGCATAGGCGCTTCAATGTTTACCGCCGCCATAGTATGTATTTTACTCGCATCGAGATTTTCGTGCAAGCCATAAAATGCTGCGCCCGCACAATTTATTAATACATTTACCTTGCAGGACATTTCTCTGCACTTATTTTTCACTGTTTTCACAAAGTCTTCCACAGCACCCTGCTTGGTAAAATCTGAGATCACTGGAATAAACGCACCGCCGTATTTGCCGAAAAAACCTTTATCGCCCATATCCTCTGTTTTAAAGCATCTTCCGCCGCCGAACACAACAAAGCCATTTTCAAGGAGCAATCCTGAAACAGCCCTTCCTATTCCCGACGAAGCACCGCTTACAACAGCAACGTTAAATTTATCGGTATTATTCACGTTTTTTACCCTCCCAGCCGTATATTTTTTCAATCGGTATCCCCGACGAGGTCAAAAGCTCCGATACTGCACGATTCATTTCTTTTAACCGCTCGGGTTCATAGCTCGCAGTTCCGTTTTCAACGGTGTAGCTGCACCACGAAATCGGTGATTGCGGTGCATTATGTCTGAAAAGCTTTATATATTCAGCAGGAACTCGAAAAGGACCTACGCTTGCAGAGTCAACAAGCTCTCCGATTCCGCTTTTTTCTATAAGACCTGCCAATTCCTCATAATCCTTAATAAAACTGCCATCCCCCGTGTCAATCAGCGGGTCAAAGCACAAGCGCACCCTAAAGCCCTTTCTTGCGGCAAAAACAGCCGCCTCTAACCTTTTTTGCACGGGAGCCGTTCTCTTTTCAAGCCGTGAAATTACACTTTGCGGGGATAATGTCCACGCAAAAACCATACCTCTATTGGGTTGATTGTTTTTAAAGAAATCCGTTGAAGCACCCTTTGTTCTTACCTCCGCCAGAAATCCATTTTCCGCATTTTCAGCGGCAAAATCATTCCACAGCCTTACATATCCCAGAGCACCCTCCAATGCAAATATATCACAGTCGTAGGACAGGCACATATATAGCTTTTTTCTTTTCTCAAGCAGCAGCTCGGTTTCCTTCAGGCAGTCGTCAATATTCACAAAAACTACAATATGCCCGGAACGATACATCCCCTGTAAATAACAGTAGTCACAGGAAAAGATACAATTTTTAGAGCAGGAGCAATAAAAAAAGTCATCATTTCCGAAATCCTGGCAATTTTCAGCACCCTTATATATAAAACCCGTGTGATTCACGGCAAGTATAAGGGCCGGATTGTCTTTTTGCAGTCTGTAATTTTGATTCGGGCGGCAAAAAATATCCTTGTAGCTTTCAACAACGTACAGCTCAGCAGCCTTAAACTGTTCCAATATTCGTTTAGTCACGGGATAATCCAAAGCATCCCTTTCGGCGTATATGTAGTTAATCATTATTAATGAGATACTCCTTAAACTCTGAAAACAGTTTTTTACCGTCTCGCTTACTGACGCTTCCTAAGCCGCAAATCAAATCACTTTCGTTAACGTAGCGATAAATAATTTTATCAACCGCTTTGCCTCTAAGCCTGTATTGCTTCAGAAGGCAATTTAGCTGTTCACGCATAGCCTCGGAAAGAGATAATTTTTCGGAAAGCAAATCCGCCGCTTCACATTCGCTTTTACTCAGTTCTGCAACGCTTTGCAGTTTTGCGTCTTGCTTTGCCGCTTGAGACGCATTGTCGGCAAAACCGGTTACTTTCATTGTATCAAAAGCGACAATTTCCTCGGCTTGCTTTTTATCAGGGAGCTGACTTCTCCCTATAACGTCCGAAACCGCCTTTATAACGAAGCATCGATGACTTTCGAAAAACAGACTTGCCGCAAAAAGAGCGCCGTAGCCCTCCATATCTGCCAAAACCGCTTCGGTTGAGCCGACGTCTTCCGACGTGAAGTTATCAGTTGAAACAACCGCCTCATCAAAGGTTTTCAGTAAAGCCTTCTTAAAAGGTGCTTTTATTAACAGGTCAAGGTCCGGATAAATAGCTTTCTTTCCGGAGGTATCTTTTACGCAATATGCTAAAAAAAGCTCACCTATCGAAGGACATATTGATTCTTGCCTTGGGAATGCTCCGCACAAGCCGAAATTCACGAATACGTCGCCTGCCTTCGGCGGAAAAAGTGTACACAACATCGTCACCGCAGCCGTTGCATTGTACGCACCGGTTCCGCTTATTACCAATACGGCTTCGGCAGGTTCTTCCTTTGACGTAAAAAATTGAAATCTGCCCTTTACATCGAGCCTTTTAAGGGAATAATGAGCGATAATATTCTTTGCTTCAAGATACAAGGCGCAATTATAATATATCATTACAAATATTCTCCAAAATTTTCTCGGCGCACTTTAGACCGTCAACAGCTGCTGACGTAATGCCGCCGGCATAGCCGGCGCCCTCTCCGCAAGGATAGAGTCCTTTTACGGAGGACATACCTTTATCATCTCTCAGCAGTCTTACGGGAGATGAGCTTCTTGATTCCACTCCGGTAAGAACAGCATCGTACATTGAAAATCCTTCTATCGACTTATTGAACATAGGCAAGGCTTCCTTTATTGCCTCTGCTGCAAATTGCGGCAAGCACTCATTCAAATTTGCAAGCGTAACACCGGGCAGATAGCTCGGATTAACACTTCCTAGTTGTACGGAAGCTCGCCCTGCCATAAAATCACCCGCAAGCTGTACCGGAGCTTTAAATCCGCCTCCGCCGAGTCTGAAGGCATTTTCTTCAAGCCGCCTTTGAAATTCAATTCCCTCAAGAGGACTGTCTCCATCTATCATATCGGGGGCTATACCTACCAGCAAAGCACTGTTAGAATTCTCGGCATCTCTTGCAAATTCACTCATACCGTTTACGGCAAGTCTTCCCTTTTCGGAAGCGGCAGGAACCACTGTTCCCCCGGGACACATACAAAACGTATATACACCGACACCTTTTTCCGTAACGCACGAAAGCTTGTAGTCCGCAGAGCCCAAACGTCCCTTACGGGCATACTCGCCGTACAGACACTTGTCAATCATTTCACGAGGATGCTCTATTCTCAGTCCCACGGCAAAAGGCTTCCTTATCATCTCCACACCGCGCCAATAAAGCATTTCAAAAGTATCACGTGCGCTGTGTCCAATCGCAAAAATTGCATGATTACAGAAAATAACGTCGCTGTTCCCCGTGACTGTATTTTTTATTTTTAATGATTTCAATGCACCGTTTTCTGTTTCTATGTCATACACCTTCGTGTTAAATAAAAACTCGCCTCCGAGTAATTTTATTTTTTCACGCATGTTTTCAATGGTTGTACGAAGCTTGTCGGTTCCTATATGAGGCTTACCGTTCCATAAAATCTCCTCGGGAGCGCCGTTGTCGGCAAATTCCTTGAGTATAAATGCACAGCGGATGTCTTTTATTCCCGTATGCAGCTTTCCGTCCGAAAAAGTTCCTGCACCGCCCTCTCCGAACTGAATATTTGATTCGGTATTAAGCTCTCCCGTGGTCTTGAAACGATTCACCGACTCGGTTCTTTCTTTAACGGTTCCACCCCTCTCAATCACCAAGGGGTTAAGTCCTTTTTTTGCAAGAAGCAAAGCCGCAAAAAGTCCCGCAGGACCGCCTCCCACCACGACAGGTCTTAATCCGTCATAACGCCGTAGCTTCGCAGAAAGCTCGGAGCAAACGTGCTTAATAGAATACTCAGGCGGTATTTCAGCCGTTTTCTTTACTCTCTTACTTTTTGATGACACGTTTATTTTTATATCCGCAGTCACCGCAAAGCATATATGGGGCTTATATCTTGCATCGACGGAGCGTTTTATAATCTTTACGTCAACAACTTCGTCGTAGTATACGCCTGCCGCTCTTGCTGCACGCCTCAAAAGCTGTTCCTCAGTATAATCAACAGGAAGCTTTACTCCGCAAACTCTTTTTGTAATCAAAAAATTTCACCTCCGGTCTTAAAAATACCCGTATAACGCAATTCCTCCGAATCATTGTCAATCATTTGCTTTAAATTTTCACGTGTTCCCAAGATTACCGCCAGTTTCTTTGCCCTTGTGACAGCTGTGTACAAAAGATTTCTCGTCATAAGCATAGGAGAAACGTTTACAATGGGTATTATACAGTAATCAAACTCGCTTCCCTGGCTCTTATGCACGGTAATTGCATACGAGTGTTCCAATTCTCTCATTGAAAGATAATCATAAAACACCAGGCGATTTTCATCAAACACAACCGAAACAATACGATTTTTTACGTCAATGTTGCTGATTACACCCATCTCACCGTTGAATACACCTTCACCGGTAATTGCCGGATTGTAAAGCCCCTCCCAAATTAAATCATAATTGTTTTTTACCTGCATTACTCTGTCTCCCTCACGGAAAACAACTCCTGCCAGTTCAATTTCTTTCTTGCCGTATTCCGGCGGATTAAGTACACTTTGCAATTCCTTGTTTACGGCAAGACTGCCGCAGGAGCCCTTTCTGTTCGGCATTATTACCTGAATATCATTCAGGGGATCGATACCGTATTTTGCGGGAAGCCGTGTACTGCAAAGTTCTTTTAATGTTGCAATACAGCTCTCCGTGTCATGACGGGTCATAAGGAAGAAATCACCGTCCTTGGTATTAAGTTCAGGCATTTGACCCTTGTTTACACTGTGAGCATTGACGGTAATAAGACTTTTGGCATCCTGTCTGTATATTTCATCAAGAACCACCGTTTCAAACCTCTCGCTTTCGATAACGTCGCGCAGAACCTTTCCTGCACCTACCGACGGAAGCTGATCCTTATCCCCCACCAATATAACACGAGTACCCTTCTTTACGGCACGCAAAAGATGAAACATTAACAGCGTATCTACCATTGATGATTCGTCTATGATGAGCGCATCACATTTTAAAGGTGATTTTTCATTTCTTTTAAAGGATATGTTTCTGTCGTCACGCTCCTCGCCGCTTCGCTCTGCGGCATAATCAATTTCAAGAAGCCTATGTATTGTCTTTGCCTGTGTTCCGCACGCAATCGACATTCGTTTTGCCGCACGGCCCGTAGGTGCAGCGAGAAGACATTCTCCGCCTTCTGCCATAATAACTCTCATTATCGCTTTTATAATTGTGGTTTTTCCGGTTCCGGGGCCGCCTGTAATTATCAAGAGGCCGCTCCTACCTGCCATCTTTATCGCCTGGCGTTGCTTTTCGGCAAGAAGTATATCATTTTCTTTTTCAAAAAATTTTATCGTTTTTTCAATATTTTTTTCGTTGGGAGAAAAGCCGTGCTCTGCAAGCATACAAAGTCTTTCTTCAATATAACGCTCCGCATCGTACATATATTTCAGATACACCATACGAAGTCCGTCAACACCGCAAATCACAAGCCTTTGACGCGCACACAGGGTTTCAAGACATTCATCAAACGTCTCCGCATCACATATCACGTTTCTGCGAAGTATTGAAAACAGCCTTCCCGCTTCAAAGCAGGCATGTCCCTCGCCTAATGCCTGAGATAAAACGTATATTATACAAGACATTACCCGTTCTGCAGAATCCTCAGCAAAGCCAAGGTCCATAGCAATCTTATCGGCGGTTTTAAAAGTGATTCCGTCAATTTCGTCAGCCAGCACGTACGGATTCTCGCTTACAATTTTTATGGTATCGGCACCGTATACTCTGTAAACTTTAAGCGCTGCCGCCGTTCCCACACCGAAGCGTGCAAAAAACATTACCGCCTCACTGCTCTCTTTATGCTTTATAAAAGCCTCGCTGATTTTTTGTACTTTTTTAGCGGTAATTCCTCTTACTGACGTAAGAAGCTCGGGCTGAAACATTATGATGTTAAAGGTGTCCTGTCCGAACTTGTCCACTATTGCGCCTGCAAGCCCGGGGCCGATTCCTTCTATAAGCCCCGAAGCTAAAAATGACTTTATTCCCTGCACATCCGACGGCAACTGCTTATCGAAGCTCTTGACACTGAACTGCAGTCCGTAAATGTTGTGCGTCTCCCAGGTTCCCTCTGCGACAATGTACTCTCCTACGTTAAGAAAGGGCATAATGCCCCTTACAACAGCCTCTTCGGTACCTGTATCCACAACCAGTACCTTGTAGCCGTTGTCATCATTATCAAAAATTATTTCTTCAACGACGCCTTTTATCCTTTCCATTGTCACTCCTGAAAGCAAAGTGCAGCAGCAAAACGTGAGCTGTTATCATCATTGCAAAAATTGCGGCAAGAAATACCGCGTTCCAAAATATTTCCGTAATCAAAGCAACGCACCTCCTACTTTAATGATATAAAATCATCCAGTAAAAGGTGCCGGCTTTAAATATTACGATGCCATTAATGCCTCAAACTCTTCGCCCTCGATTTTTTCTTTCTCCAAAAGAACCTCGGTAATAAGCTCAAGTTTGGCTCTGTTTTCGGTAAGAATTTCTTTAACCTTAACGTAAGCCGCATCTATAATCTTCTTAACCTCGCGGTCAACCGTCGCCGAAAGCTCCTCACTTGCAGTTCTGGTATTTCCGTAATTTTTACCAAGGAAAACCTCATTGCTTCCGGTGTCCATAATTACGTTGCCGAGAGTCTCACTCATTCCGTATTTTGCTACCATATTCATCGCAACGGAATTGGCATGCTGCAGGTCTGAAGAAGCACCCGTACTTACGTCACCCAACACAAGCTCTTCTGCAGCTTTTCCGCCGAGAGCCACTACAATAGACTCAAAAAGCTGTGCCCTGGTGGTATATGCCTCATCCTGATCAGGTCTGTGAGCAGTGTAGCCGCCTGCAGTTCCCGCAGGAATTATTGAAACACGGTCAACCTTATCGGTGGTAGAAAATACCTTGACGGCAATAGCGTGACCTGCCTCATGAAGAGCGGTAAGCCTCTTATCCTTTTCAGTCATAACACGGCTTCTCTTTTCAGGTCCGACTATAACGCGGAAAACAGCCTCTTTAATGTGATTGGGTTCAATTGCCGCTTTATCATCTCTTGCTGCAAGTAAAGCAGCCTCGTTCATAAGGTTTTCAAGGTCAGCCGCAGTAAATCCTGACGTATTCTTTGCAACCTCGGAGAGATCAACCTCGCTCGAAACCGATTTTTTCTTTGAATGAACCTCAAGCATCTTTTGTCTTGCGGCAATATCGGGATATCCTACCACAATCTTTCTGTCAAATCTTCCGGGTCTTGTAAGAGCAGGGTCAAGAATATCAGGTCTGTTTGTTGCTGCAATAATGATAATTCCTTCATTTGCACCAAAACCGTCCATCTCAACAAGCAACTGATTGAGTGTCTGCTCTCTTTCATCATGACCGCCGCCCAAGCCTGCACCTCTGTGTCTGCCCACGGCATCTATCTCATCAATAAATATTATACAAGGAGAATTTTTCTTTGCCTGTTCAAATAAATCACGAACTCTTGCTGCACCCACGCCGACGTACATTTCAACGAAGTCAGAACCGCTGATGGAAAAGAACGGAACTCCTGCCTCTCCCGCAACAGCCTTTGCAAGATACGTCTTACCGGTTCCGGGAGGTCCTACCATGAGAACGCCCTTCGGAATTCTCGCACCGAGAGCAGTATATTTCTTCGGATTTTTGAGGAAGGACACAAGCTCCTCCATCTCCTCCTTTTCCTCCTCGGCGCCCGCAACGTTTTCAAACTTAACGTCGCTGGTGGTATAAAGTCTCGCTCTGCTTCTGCCGAAATTCATCACCTTACCGCCGCCGTTGCTCTGTCCCATGAAAACAAACAGGAAAATCACAACCATTATGAGCATCAACACAACGGGTATAAAAGAAACCCATCCCGGAGTATGCGCGTTTTTAACAATATACGAAAACGTCGCCTTGCCCTCGGAATCGGCAAGAAGCTTCGTTACATATGCATCAAAATCATCAAGAACGTTAACCTCATATTTTATGACCGGCTTCAGCTTTATCTTTTCGGTCTTTCCGTTCTCATTAAGTCTTGTAATTTCAGCCTCTTCTTTCAGCGTAACAACCGCAACGTCAAGTGAATCCTTGTCATTAAGAACAATTTTCTCAACGTTACCTGCGGAAATCTGGTCAATAAGCTCACTGTTTTGCAATTCCGCTCCGGGAACAAGGCTGTTAAGAAGCATTGCTCCGAGAACTATAACTGCAATAACTATAATATAAAATGAAATACTTTTAAATGCGTTCTTCAATATATAACCTCCGTATAATTACTCTCCTTCGTAAATTCGAAGCTCCGGAATATTTCTCATATAATCGTTGTAGTCAAGACCGTAGCCCACCACAAATTCATTGGGAACGGTAATTCCTATGTATTCGGCGTGCAGGTCTTTATTTATCCTTCTTTCGGGCTTGTCAAAAGCAGTGCAAATAGCAACGCTTGCCGCACCTCTTAGCTTAAACAGTTCTTTAAGATATCCCAGAGTGACTCCCGTGTCTATTATGTCTTCCACAATCAAAACGTGCTTACCCTCAACAGAAAAATCAATATCCTTAAGAATTTTCACCACGCCTGTGGTAGTCGTACCTTCATAGCTTTTTGCTACAAGGAAATCAAGCTTACAGGGAACGGTAATTTCTCTTACAAGGTCTGCCATAAAAACAAAGCAACCCTTAAGAACACCTATTATTATAAGTTCTTTGCCCTCGTAGTCTTTGC